>NZ_DAOUCJ010000001.1 GCF_034432235.1 Thermoflexus sp.
GCACGGCATGGGCCACCGCCTCCCGCGCGATCTCCAGAAGCGTCTGTCGATCCTCTTCCCCCAGCGGGGGATCCGGCGCGCGGGCGAAGCGGATGGCCGCGTAGCCCACCACGTGATCCTTCCGCCTGTAGGGGACATCGCTGGAGTTGGCGTATTTCAGCAGGCTGGCGTGGACCGCGCCGGTGCGCCGGGCGTAGGCCATGGCGGTGCGCACGGGCCCCTCGCCGCACATCAGCGTCGCCAGCCCGGGGATCCGGCGGGCCATCCATTCCGCAATGGTGTGACGGAGCAGATCGTCGTCTAGGGAGAGGATGGCGCCGATGGCGTTGAGATCCACCTGGCGGGCGTGCTCATCCCGCGGGTAGTGGGAGAGATCGCTGCTGGCGATGACGATCGCGCGACGCCCCGCGAGGGCCCGGGCCAGGGCCTCCGCCAGGGCTTCGATGTTCTCCAGAGAAGGCTCCCCGATCATCACCGGGACGAAGCGGAGGTCCGGGAACAGGCGCTGGAGGAAGGGGAGCTCGACCTCGATCGAATGCTCCTCAAGGTGCACCTCGGGGACGAAACGGAGGGGCGGGCCGGCGGCCAGCAGGGCATGGGCCAGCTCCTCATCGATGGGGATCTCCCCCAGAGGGGTCCGCCACGCCCCCCGGGCCCAGACGGAGATCTCGTGGAAAAAGGGCTCCACGTGATTGGTGCCCAGAACCACCACCGCATCGTAGGATCGGCCCGCGAGCTGTTTGAATCCCCACGCGGCCACATGGCCCGAGTAAATGTAGCCGGCGTGGGGGACGATCAGGGCCGCGGGCTCCGGGTCGTAGCGCGGAGCCTCCGCGAGCAGGCGATCCACCATCTCGGCCAGCGCCTCTGGATCCGCCGGATAGAAGGCTCCCGCCACCGCGGGTTCCCGGATCTCCATCTTCCCGCGCGTCATGTCCGTTCCTTTCCTGGCCCAGACAAGCTCACCGGGAAGCCGGTGCGTTCAGGGCTCCCCCTTCGCGGGGGCCCTTTACATGATCGCGATCTCCCAATCCACCACCATCACATCCGGCCGATTGGTTTCGATCCAGCGGACCGCGCTTTCCAGGATCGCGTGGGTGTGCCCGGCATCCGTGGAGATCGTCGCCAGGCCCAGGCGAGCCGACTGGGGGAAGTCCTGATGGTCGATCTCAGCGGCCGCCACGTTGAAGGCCTGACGCAGATGGGCGATCAGGGACTTCATCACGCTGCGCTTGTCCTTCAGGGACAGCGCGCCCGGCAGATGCAGATCCACCATGCACGTGCCGACGACCATGAGACATATCCTCAAAAGAGTTCAGCGGACCGGACCCCCGCCTGCCGGAGAACGCTGAGGCGCTCCCGCCATTCCGGGATCCGGCGTCGCTCCTCGGGGGTCAGAGCCCCGGGCTGCGCCTCGATGGCGAGGAGGCGCCGGAACGCCGCCACGATCGCCGCGGCCGCCTCTTCGAAGGTCACGGGACGGCCGGCGGCCTCCCGAAGGGTGATGGCCCGGCGTCGAAGCCGCTCGGGGTCCGGCCCGTTCCTGAGATAGGCCGCGATCGCGCCGGGATCCCCTTCCAGAGGAAGCGAGCCGTGCTGAAGGACCACGCCGCGGTGACGCCACTGGGCGCTTCCCATGATCTTCCGCCCGCCGATCGTTACCTCGTAATCCGTCGGCGTCTCAAAACAGACAAAGCCATCCCCCCGGGCGGCCGGATCGAGGCGGGGAGCTAAGGCGACCCCCGAGATCCCCAGATCGCGCAGGGCCTGAACGAAAGCCTCCGCGAACCGGCGGAACGTCTCCAGCACCCCGCCCGCCGCGCGGGGGTCCGTCTCGGGGAAGACGAGGCTATAGGTCAGCTCCCCCGCGTGAAGGATCGCCCGTCCGCCGGTGGGCCGCCGGACCACCTCCACGCCATCCATCCGGCAGCGGGTGAGATCCACTTCATCGACCGGCTGGCGACGCCCCAGGCTCAGGCAGGGCGGATCCCAGCGATAGAACCGCAGGGTGGGCGGCGCCTCGCCCTCCGCCACCGCCTCCACGATCGCCACATCGATGGCCATGTTTGTCGCCCCATCCGCGGGGGGCGACCAGAGCAGGCGCCAGCAGGCAGTAGGGAAGCTCACGGTCGGGACAGGCGATCCTGCAACCATTCGATGAGGATCTCCTCCAGCTCCTGACGGCACTCTTCGAGGGTCCGCCCCGTGGCGTAGACCTCCGGGTAAACCTCGATCTCCCCATAGTAAGTGCCATCTTCCAGCTGGCGGTAACGCGCCCTCTCCATGGCTGCTTCAACCAGCGCAGAAAACATCGAGTGTCTCCCGGATCATGAAGATCTCATATCCATTTTAACGCACCCATCCGTTTCCCTCCGCAACAGAGCTCCCGATGTTCATCCTCTCCCGGCGTCCTGCTCAGCCCCGTAACTCCGTCATCTTCCTCTGAACCCGGGTTGCCCGATCTCCACGGGATCCAGCACGCCATGCACTAAAATACGAAGAGCAACTCCCCTGCCGGAGGTGCGGATGCGCGCTTGCGCGACCTTCTCCATCGTCGCCTTCGATCCTGCCCGCCAGGAGTGGGGCGTGGCCGTGGCTTCCAAGTTCCTGGCGGCCGGAGCGGTGGTGCCCTGGGCCCGGGCCGGCGCTGGGGCCGTCGCCACACAGTCCTACGCCAACACCCGCTTTGGGCCAGAGGGGCTCGCGCGGATGGCCCAGGGGCTCTCCGCCGAGGAGACGCTGGCCGCCCTCCTGGCGGAAGATCCCGAGCGGGAGAAGCGTCAGGTGGGCCTGGTGGACCGTCAGGGGCGTGCCGCGGCCTTCACCGGCTCCGAGTGCCTGCCATGGGCTGGCCATCGGATCGGCGAGGGGTTCTGCTGTCAGGGGAACCTGCTGGTGGATGAACGCACCCTGGAGGCGATGGCCGAGGCCTTCGTGAACGCTTCCGGGGAGCTCGCCGATCGCCTGGTGGCCGCCCTGCTGGCCGGAGACCGCGCCGGCGGCGACCGGCGCGGCCGCCAGTCCGCCGCCATCCTGGTGGTCCGCGAGGGGGGCGGCTACGGCGGCTTCAACGATCGCTACATGGATCTGCGCGTCGATGATGACCCGGACCCGGTGGTGAAGCTGAGGGATCTGGTGGAGCTGCATCATCTCTATTTCGGGACCCCTCGGCCGGAAGACCTCCTCCCTATCGACGAGGCCCTGGCCCGGGAGATCCAGCGTTTGCTGCGACACACCGGCCACTATTCCGGCGAGATCACAGGGGTTTACGATGAAGCCACACGGCGCGCCCTGGAAACCCTGTTCGGGATCGAGAACCTGGAGGAACGCTGGCAGCCGGGGGATCGCATCGATCGGGTGGCCTGGGAATTCCTCCGCCGCCGGTTCGGCATGGGATAAGATCCCGGTTCACGTCCAGAATAGGGGTGGGTCGCCTCCGGCGACCCACCCGGTCTCGAGGGGCAATCCGCGGCGTGGCTCCATGCCCCTTCGCCAAGAAGCGAGCAAGATCGGCAGCGGCCTCATTGTGTGGGATCTTCAGAACGGCTCCCCAGCAGGAACCCGCACAGGCGCAACGGGAGCGGGCACGTGCCTCCTGTGGGCCGCCAGATAGGCGTTTACCACCAGATCCATCAGACCGCTCACCCGCACGCCCAGGCCGTAATACTCACTCAGATCCCCCAGCTGCAGACGGCAGTTATCGCATGAAGCCACCACAACCCGGGCGCCCGTCTGGCGGATCTGCTCCACCTTGCGGCGCCCGGCCCGCATGCGCTTCTCATACCACTCGGGAACCGCCACCAGGCCGGCCCCGCCGCCGCAACAGAAGTTCTCCGCCCGGTTGGGGGTCATCTCCCGGAAATCCTGAACGACCGCCCGCAGGATGATCCGGGGCTCCTCCAACAGGCCGCCGTTCCGACCCAGGTTACAGGAATCGTGATACGTGACCGGCTCCGGGTTCGCCGATGGATCCAGCGGCAGGCGGCCCTGCTGGATCCACTCCGCTGCCGCCTCGATGATGCTGCGGACGCGGAAGGGGAAATCCTCGAACCAGTTCGGCGCCTCCCAGCGCAGAACCGTATACGCGTGGCCGCACTCGGCCAGGATGATCTCCTTCACGCCCAGCCGTCGCGCTTCATTCACAATTCGCTGAGCGATCGCCCGGGCGCGCTGGATATCGGCCAGGAAGTATCCATAATTGGCCGCCTCGAACATGCTCAGGGTCCAGTTCGCCCCGACCGCGTGGAAGAGGATCGCCGCCGGCAGGATGGTATGGGCACCGGAGAGGGCGACATACAGGATCTCCGCCCCTGCCTTCTCCACCGGGATGCGGGCATCCGGATCGCCGGTTTGCTCCTGCAGCTCCCGTTCCAGATCGCGGATCTGATCGATATAGAACTCCCGGAAGAACTCCAGGTTCTCCTCCCGGGCGATCGCCGCGTCGGCGAGCTGCATGAGCATCTCGGGGGCCTTTCCGGCGGCCGTCAGCATGGCACGAGCTGCCCGCATGATGAGCGCCGTATCCACCCCCATCGGGCAGTTCATTGTGCAGCGCCGGCAGAGGGTGCATGCGCCGAAGGCGATCTCTGCCAGTTCCTCCAGATCGGCCTCAGTCAGATCCTTCGCCCCCACCCACCATGGGAACCAACGGCCGATGGGGTCATGAAGACGCCGGTAGAAGCGACGGACCGCCTCGGCCTTGGCCGCGGGGGCGTGGCGAAAATCGGGCTCGGCAGCGAACACGTGGCACGATTCCGCGCAGATCCCACAGCGCGCGCAGACCTCCAGAGCGGTCAGCAGCCGCCGGTCCAAGGACCGCTCAAAAACGGCCAACGCTCGCTGCACACGCTCGCTCATTCGGGTCCTCCTATCCCAGCACCGCTCGTCGGCCATAGAAGAGGCCGAAGAAGAACCGGGAGAAAAAGAAATAGAGGCAGTGCCGGATCTTGGTAAGGGGGATAGCGATCAGGGTCAGCGCAGACAGGGCGTAGAACGCCCCCGTCCAGCGCGGATCCGCCCAGAACGCCATGCCTGCCGCCTGCCATACCGTCACCAGGGCCACCGCGGCATAGTCATCCGGGTGGCTGAGGGCCCGGAGCCGCTCATCGAAGATCCGCATCATGATCCCGATCAGGCCGCCTGCGGCTCCAATCCCGGTGAGAACCAGGCCGGCCGGGGCGATCGAGGCCGGGAGGGAGAGCCGCCAGGGGCTGATCGCCAGCGTGGCCAGCGTGGCGAAGATCCCAAGGTGGAAGAGCACTCCCCGCAGATAGGGGAGAAGATGTCGTCGGGTGCTCTCCTTCGCCCAGGGCATCATGCCCCAGGTGAACGCGTAGACGACGCCCCGCCATGCGGGGCCCCGGGGCGGGGCCCGATCCGGCCGGTAGGGACGGGCCAGCAACCCGTAAAGCCGCCAGCCCAGCCCCCCGATGCCCAGGCCCAGCGCAATGAGGACGATCCATCCCCACAGCGCGGTCGTGCTCATTTCAGCCTCCGCACCACGAAGCGAATGACCTTGTCCTGCTTCTCCATGGTCACCAGTTCGTTGCCCGTGCTCCGGCACCACGCCGGGATGTCGGCCATCACCCCCGGATCCGTCGCGTAGGCCTCGATGATCCCTCCGATGGGAACATTCTTGATGGCCTGGTTGATCTTCACCACCGGCATCGGGCACAGCAAACCTTTGAGGTCCAGGGTGAGGTCAGCTTTCACCTCCATCACGCACCTCCTGAAGAGGGATCCGGCTCTTTCGGGATGTAAGGAAACCGTCCATGGTTAGGGGGCTGTCGAGGCCAGCCCCTCAACCCCGCCCACCCCAGAGAAGGGAGAGCGTGCGCGCCAGAGGTTTCAGATGAACAGCGTGATCTTCGAACGCGAAGCCTCCTCTAGGAATGTAGCTACGCCCACCACATCCTGGACCTCGTCGATCAGATCCTCCCGACGGATCTCCATCACCTCCATGCTCATCTGGCAGGCCAGCATGCGGACCCCGAGCTCGGCGGCCAGCTGGCGCAGCTCCGGCAACGACGTCACGTTGTGCGCTTTCATCATCTTCTTGAACATCCATCGGCCCAGGCCCCCGAAGTTCATCTTGCTGGGCCCCACCCCGTTGATGTCTTTCAGGAAAACGCCCAGCATCCGGCCGAACAGGCTGCGCCCCGTGGGGGTCTGTTTCTTGATGGCCTGCAGACCCCAGAAGGTAAAGAACATCGTGACGTCCATTCCGGAGGCCGCCGCGCCCGTGGCGATGATGAACGCGGCCATCAAGCGATCCATGTCGCCGCTGAACACGACCATGGAAAGCCGATTCGGAACCTCCCGCTCCGAATGCATCGCGGCCGCCTCTGCGACCTGTTCCAGAGCCATCGAGACCTCCTCCCAGGGTTAGCCAGCCATGCGCTGGTAAAGATGGATTCGATCCATCAGGACCGCCCGCATCAGATCCAGCGCCTGGATCACCCGGTGATCCGCCAGGGCGTATTCCACCATCCCGCCCCGGCGGGTGGGGATCACCAGACCTTTGGAGGCCAGCACCCGGAGGTGACGGGCCACCGTGGACTGGGGAAGGCCCAGTGCCCGGGCCAGCGCCGTTCCGGTTTGAGGTCCGTCTGCCAGTTCGTAGAGGATCAGGATCCGCGTGGGGTCCGCCAGCCCGGCACAGATCTCGGCATGAAGCTGGTGGATCTCCTGTCGCGTCGGTCGCTCCATACCTTCTCTTCCTCCGGTTAACAGGATAACCGGAAAGCCGCCCGACGGGTTGCGGATTTCGTCACAATTTCTCGTGCATAAAATCACAGCGTCGCCTCATTTTGGATTATCGGGGATATCGAAAATCGGGCGGGCTTTTTGCCCCATGGATTTTTGGAGATGCGGGGGGACTTGCCGGGCTCTCAGGCCTCCACTATAATTCCGTATAGGCCCTGGCCCTTCAACCTCAAGCAGGAGGAGAGGAGGCTTCCATGTCAAAAAAAACACAGAGCCTGTTGCTGATCCCGGTTGTCCTCTCTTTGTTGCTGGCTGCCTGCGCGCAGCCGGCCGGACCAGCTCCCACCCAACCGGCCAAGAAAGCTTTCCGGGTCGGCCTGGTGACGGATGTCGGGAAGATCGATGACAAATCCTTCAACCAGGGCACCTGGGAAGGTGTCCAGAAAGCGGTGAAGGAGCTGGGCGCGGAGGCGAAATATATCGAGACCCAGGATCCCAACGACTATATGAAGAATATCGCCCAGTTCGCCGACGCCGGCTTTGATGTGATCGTCACTGTCGGGTTCGCCCTCGGAGAGGCCACCCGCGAGGCAGCCAAGAAGTATCCCAACGTCAAATTCATCGGCGTGGATCAGTTCCAGGAGACTCCCATTCCGAATGTGGCCGGGTTGATCTTCGAGGAAGATAAGGCCGGTTTCATGGCCGGGGCCCTGGCCGCCATGATGAGCAAGACAGGCAAGATCGGCGCCGTGCTGGGCACGGACGCCGTGCCGCCCGTCTGGCGGTTCGGCGAGGGTTACCGAGCTGGTGCCAAGTATGCCCGCCCGAACGTCGAGGTGCTGGTGGTCTATCACAACGACGTGGGGCTGGACAAGACCTTCACCGACCCCGAATGGGGGAAGTCCACCGCCCTCTCCCTGGTGGATAAGGGCGTGGATGTGATCTTCGGGGGGGGCGGCAAGACCGGAAATGGCGCCCTGATCGGCTGCGCGGAGACCAAGAAGTGTCTGGCCATCGGCGTGGACGTCGATCAGTATTACACGGTCCCCGAAGCCAAGAGCGTCCTGCTCACCAGCGCGATGAAGGATCTCACCGAGGGGACCTTCAATCTGATCAAGGCGGCTTACGAAGGGAAGTGGCAGGGCGGAAACGTCATCGGGCCAGTCCGCCTGGCGCCCTTCCATGATCTCGAGAGCCAGGTGCCCCAGGAGGTCCGCCAGAAGCTGGCGGAGATTGAGAAAGGGCTGAAGGACGGCACAATCAAGACCAACGTTCCGCCGGCGAAGCCGCAGTGAGCTGCGGGGCGATCCGCTGGGCCAGGGCATCATCGGGGCGGGAGATCATTTCCCGCCCCGATTTTTATTCGGGCTTGTATCTTCTCCTTGTATGATCATCCGCAGGTGGGCGGCAGCCCGATTTCCCCTCCCCGAAACGGGGAGGGGGTTTCTTAGGCGCCCCCTTCCCTCGTAGGAAAGGGGGCCGGGGGTTAGGTCCGAGGACCTCCTCCCCGGATGGGGGCAGACGCGCTTCCCTCGGGGCTTTGAACCGGTATAATCTCTATGGGTGAGGGGGCGGTTGGCCTCTGGTGAGGCCCCCGGTCTTCAAAACCGGTGTCGGGTCGCGGGACGGCCCGGGGTGGGTTCGATTCCCATCCGCTCCCGTCTGGAGGAGTCGGGATGCCTCACATCCCAGCCCTTCGGACCCCTACCCTGGAGGCTGAAGGCCATGCGCGCTATCCGCATTCACCAATTCGGTGGTCCCGAGGTCCTTCAGGTCGATGAAATCCCCACCCCTACCCCCGGCCCCGGCCAGGTGCTGGTCCGATTGCGCGCCATTGGGGTGAATTTCATCGACACCTATCACCGAACCGGCCTTTACCGGATCTCCCTCCCCTTCATCCCCGGCCAGGAAGGAGCAGGCGAGGTGGCCGCGGTAGGTCCGGGGGTCACCGAGTTCCGGGAAGGCGATCGGGTCGCTTACGCCGGCGTCTCCGGATCCTATGCGGAATACATCGTCGTCCCTGCGGAACGCCTCGTGAAACTTCCCCCAGCGATCGATTTCCCTCAGGCCGCCGCCGTCCTGCTGCAGGGGATCACGGCCCAGTTCCTGACCCAGAGCACCTATCCCCTGAAACCGGGCGAGACATGTCTCATCCACGCCGCCGCCGGCGGGGTGGGGACGCTGCTGGTTCAGATGGCCAAGCGCCGGGGCGCCCGGGTGATCGGCACCGTCTCCTCTCCCACCAAAGCCGATATCGTCCGCTCCCTGGGGGCCGACGCAGTCATCGTCTACACCGAACAGGATTTCGAAGCGGAGGTCAAACGCCTCACGGACGGCCGCGGAGTTGATGTCGTTTACGATTCGGTGGGCAAAGACACCTTCGAGAAGAGCCTGAACTGTCTCCGGCCGCGGGGTTATATGGTGCTCTTCGGACAATCCAGCGGCCCTGTTCCCCCGATGGACCCGCAGATCCTGAACCAGAAAGGCTCGCTCTTTCTGACCCGGCCCTCCATGTGGCATTATCTGCTCACCCGCGAGGAACTGCTCTGGCGGGCTGGAGAGGTGCTCCATCTGGTGGCCACAGGACAGTTGAAGGTCTTCATCGACTCCACGTTCCCGCTGGAACAGGCGGCGGACGCCCATCGCCGGCTGGCCTCCCGCCAGACCGTGGGCAAGGTGCTCTTGATCCCATAGAACTTGTACGGCCGGGCACGAAGGGGGAAGACGGGGATCGCCCCTCCCTCTTTCCCCCTTCCCAGGGCCTTTGAGCCACGAAGATGGGGAGATCCGCTGTGGAACTCCTGTAAAGAAAAAAGAGGGGGGCGGGTCGCCTTCAGAGGGCCCGCCCCTCGGGAGCGCTCCACAGAAAAACCATTATCATCGAATGGGATAATTGTCTTCATTCCTTATTTGGTAAGGAGAAGGATGCTCATCTTCACAGACCCCTCCGGCATCCACTGGCCCACCGGGATGGCCCTGGAAGCGACCGATGGATCTACGTGGCTTCCTTCCGCATGGCGCATGATCGGGGAATCCTCCACCGCCGGGCAGGATCTCCATGGGGCGTTTCAGGAACAGCAGGAGATCCTTCAGGCGGACGGATGGGAAGCGGTGCGGATCATGCGTCGTTACGCGGGGGCCACAGGGGTTCGGTTGCAGATCCGCCGAACCGGGAAGTCCCCTGTTTCGCTGCGCCGCATGGTGGTTCTAACCGGCGATCTCCAGGCTCCCCTCCCCCCTCCCCGCTGGCGGTTCTATCAGAACGGATTCCACTCCTGGAGCTTCAGCGGGACCACCCCCGCGGCCGCCTCAGACTCCGGTACACGATGGGGACCTCTGGGCGCGCCGATGACCTTCGATGTCGCCCTCCCCCCGGGACCTCGAGGGGTCCGCCGGAGCGATCTGGTGGCTGCCCTGATCATCGGCGAGCGCGCGCTCATCCTCGGCCAGATCACCACGGCAGACCAGTTCGTGAAGATCGAGCTGGATCTGCGAGGCGCTCCCCGGCTCCGCGTTTACGCCGAGCTGGATGGGATCCCGATCGGCCCGGATGAGGAGATCGCCTCGGAGTGGATCTGGGTGGAATGGCGGGACGCCACGGACCCGGACCCGTTCGGGGGCTATGCGGAGGCGGTCGCCCGCGAGATGCGCCCCCGGGCGCGGGCGCAGGCGCCCTCCGGCTGGTGCTCCTGGTATTTTTACTACACCGGCGTGCAGGCGAAGGATATCCTGGAGAATCTGAAAGCGTTGATTGAGCATCGCGATCGACTTCCTGTAGATCTGATCCAGATCGACGATGGGTTCCAGGCAGCGGTAGGGGATTGGACGCAGTTCAGCCCTCGCTTCCCGGAGGGAGTGGCTTCGCTGGCCCATGCGATCCAGGAGGCTGGCTTCACCCCGGGGCTGTGGCTGGCCCCCTTTCTCGCCTGGCCGGAGGCCCGGGTCGCCCGGGAGCATCCGGACTGGTTGTTGCGGGATGCCCGGGGACGGCCGGTCTCCGCGGGCTTCAACTGGTATCGCTGGCTTCGCGCTCTGGATCCCACCCATCCAGGCGTCGAGGAATGGCTCCGGGAGCTCATCCATACGGTGGTCCACCGTTGGGGGTTTCCCTATCTCAAGCTGGACTTCCTGTATGCGGCCGCGCTGCCTGGGCGTCGCTATGATCCCAGAGCCACGCGGGCCCAGGCCCTCCGGCGGGGCCTGCAGGCCATCCGGGAGGCCGCTGGCAAGGAGGCCTTCCTGCTGGGATGCGGATGCCCCCTGGGCCCGGCCATCGGTCTGGTCGACGGCATGCGGATCGGGCCGGATGTCGCCCCCCACTGGGCGCCCCGTATGTTTGGCCTGAGCTTCCCTTTCCAGCGCGAACGCAGCCTCCCCGCCGTTCGCAACGCTGTCCGCAACACGCTCACGCGGGCCTGGATGCATCGCCGCTGGTGGTGGAACGATCCCGATTGCCTGCTGTTGCGTTCGGAATCCACGCTCCTTTCCGAAGAGGAAATCCACCTGCTGATCACCGCCATCGCGATGAGCGGCGGGATGGTGATCGACAGCGATCCGGTCTTCAAACTGAAGGAAAATCGCCGGACATGGTGGTCTGCCATGCTCCCCCCTCACGGGCAGCGGCCGCAGGTGATCGATCTGCTGGAGCGGGAGTTCCCCCGGGTCCTCCTCCTGCGCCGGGAACTCGCCGGGGCGCCGATGGTATGGATCGGCCTGCTGAACCCGGAAGATCATCCGTGGCTAACGGAGATCCCCCTCCAGGCCCTGGGGCTCCCGGAGGCCGTGTGGGGGTTCGAGTTCTGGTCCCGGATAGCGCAGCGGCTGGAGGGGCGGCTTTCCATCGCGTTGCCTCCGCACAGCGCGGCCCTCTGGACCCTGCGGCCCATCCAGCCGGGATTCCAGTGGATTGGATCCACCCTCCGTCTGCCGCCGGGGGAAGAGATCATCGGGCTGGAGGAGGGAGAGGAAGGGGGATACTGGGAGCTCCTCCGGAGGCCATGGACCGAGGGAGAGATGTGGATCTACAGCCCGACGTCGGATTTCGACCTGCGCTGGGAAGGACAGCCGATGATGGCAGCCGCGGCAGGGCCCGGATTGTATCGCGTGGCGGTCGCCTTTCAGGGCCGGGGGCGCCTGGAGGCGCGGAGGGTTCGGCCGCATAATGGCATCTGATCGGAGAACTTCCCCATTCGTGAACCAGGAGAGCGCATCGATGCAGTGGAACCGGCAGAGCCCATGGACGATCGTGGTGATGGAAGGGGATCAGACGGGGCAGGAGCTCCTGGAGGAAGCGCTGCGGGTGCTGGATCCAGGGGTCGTCCGCGTTCCCCTGCGGTTTCTCCGGTTCGACCTGAGCCTGGAAAACCGGCGGCGCACCCGCAACGGGGTGGTGATCGAAGCGGCGGAGGCCATGAAGGAGACGGGGCTGGGCCTGAAGGCTGCCACCATCACGCCGGAGGATCCTTCCGATGTGGGCAGCCCCAACGCCCTCCTTCGGGAGCACATCGATGGGAAAGTGATCCTCCGGGTTGGCCGCCGCATCCCGGGGGTGCGGCCGATCGGCGGGGTAGTGGGGCCGGTGGCCATCGTGCGCATGGCGGTGGAGGACGCCTACAACGCGCGGGAATGGCGGGAAGGCGAAGGGCTGGAGGAGGTCGCCTATCGACTGGATCGCATCACCCGCGGGACATGCCGGGCGGTGGCCGAGTTCGCCTTCTGGTATGCCCGGCGCATCGGAGCGAAGGTTTTCGGGGGGCCCAAGTGGACGGTGAGCCGGGTATATGAGGGGATGTTCAAGGAGGAGCTGGATGCGGCGGCCCGTCGCTACCCGGACGTGCGCTACGAGCCCCAGCTGATCGATGCCACGCTGGCTCTCCTGTTCACTCGGGCGGCCGAGCCGCTCGTGATCCCATGCCTCAACCGCGACGGGGATCTGCTCAGCGATCTGATCCTCCAGATGTTCGGCTCCATCGCGGGGAGCGAGTCGCTGCTGCTTTCCTTCGACGATCGCCTCCAGATCCGGGTTGTGATGGCGGAAGCCCCCCACGGCACCGCCCCCGCCCTTTACCGGAAGAACATCGCCAACCCCATGGCCATGATCCTGGCGGGAGCCGCCCTTCTTTCATTCATTGAAGACGAATCCGCCCAGCGGGCCAGCCGCGCCATCTATGAGGCGGTCTTCGAAAGCGTCTACGATGGAATCGCCACGGCAGACCTGGGCGGATCGGCGACCACCACCGAGTTCACCGATGAGGTGATCCGTCGGGTGACCCGCAAGCTGGAGATCTGGGAAGCGCTACGGCTCACCGGCAGCCCCGGCATCGGCGCGCGGGAGGCGGGATAGATCCGTTCCGCTCTCCCTTCCCACAGCCCACGGGCTGCGGGAAGGGAGATCAAAAATCGCTGGTCAATCCCCATACCCTGCGCCGGGCGCCGGTTTCACGATGATCCGTCCGCGCATGCGCGGATGGATCGCGCAGAAATATTCATAGGTCCCCGGCTGCTGAAACGTGAAGCGGAACGAATCCCCTGGGCGCAGCCGACCCGAATCGAAAACCCCGCTGGGGTAATCCGGCGTCCCGCTGGTCACCGTATGCGAGGCGGATTCCTCCTGGTTGATCCATTCCACCGTGGTCCCCACCACGACTTCCAGCTCCGCCGGCCGAAAGGCGAAGTTCTTGAGGGTGACCTGCGGGGGGCCGCTGACCGGGGTAGGCGAGACCGTCCGCCTCGGAGCCGGCGTCGGGGGCCGGGAGGTCGGGGTGGCAGGTGCCGCCGGCGCCGCACAGGCCGTGATCCCCAGAAACAGGAACGCCCGGAAGAGCCATAACCGGCGCAGCATCTTTCGCCTCCTTTCCCTGCGAGCGGTGTCAACCCTGAAGAAGATACGCAAGGGGAAAGGAAAAGGATCAGCGCCGGAATCCCCCGCCCGATTGCGGTCCGATGCCCAGCCCGTATACAATCCTCCCGGGTTTCGGTCCCGACGCTGGAACCTCTCACCGACTCTCTTCCCGGAGGCCTGTGGATGCCGACCTTGTTGCTGCGCAATGCAGAGGTGCTGGTCACCATGGATGATGCACGGCGCCGCATCCCCGACGGCGGCCTCTTCGCCCGAGATGGCGTGATCGAACAGGTGGGCCCCACCCATGCGCTTCCCCCCGAAGCGGATCTCATCGTCGACGCCCGCGGGATGGTAGTGATCCCGGGCCTGGTGAACACCCATCATCATCTCTATCAGACCCTCACCCGGGTGATCGCTCAGAACGCGAAATTGTTCGACTGGCTGCGCGCCCTCTATCCCATCTGGGCGCGCATGGATGCGGAGGCGGTTTATATCAGCGCCCTGGTGGGGATGGCTGAGCTCCTCCACTCCGGATGCACCACCACCAGCGACCACCTGTATCTCTTCCCGAACGGCGCGCGGCTCGACGATGAGATCCGGGCCGCCCAGGAGATCGGGATCCGGTTTCACGCCACCCGCGGTGCCATGTCCCTGGGCGAATCGAAAGGCGGCCTCCCGCCGGATGCGGTGGTGGAGGACGAGGACGCCATCCTGAAGGATATGCAGCGGGTCATCGAAGCCTATCACGATCCCCGGCCCTATGCGATGTGCCGCGTGGCCCTGGCCCCGTGTTCCCCGTTCTCCGTCACTCCGGATCTCATGCGGGAGGCGGCGGGGATGGCCCGCCAGTATGGCGTGATGCTCCACACCCATCTGGCGGAGACCCGGGACGAGGAGGAATACTGCCTGGCGCGTTTCGGCAAGCGGCCGGTGGCTTACGCCATGGAGCTGGGATGGGAGGGCCCCGATGTCTGGTTCGCGCACGTGGTGCACGTTCGCGCCGAGGAAATCGCCTTCCTGGCCCGGGCCGGCGCCGGCGTTGCCCATTGCCCCAGCTCCAATATGCGCCTGGCCTCCGGCATCGCTCCAATCCGCGCCATGCTGGACCATGGGGTGAAGGTGGGGCTGGGGGTGGACGGCAGCGCCAGCAATGATGCTTCCCATATGCTGGCGGAGGCGCGACAGGCCATGCTCCTCCAGCGGGTCGCCCTGGAACGGCCCGATGCCCTCACGGCGGAGGAAGCCCTCTGGCTGGCCACCCGGGGCGGCGCCGCGGTCCTGGGGCGAGACGACATCGGGCAGCTATCCCCCGGGAAAGCCGCGGATTTCGCCGGATGGCGGCTGGATCGCCTGGATTACGCGGGCGCCCTCCATGATCCAGTGGCCGCCCTGGTGTTCTGCCAGCCCCGCCCGGCGGACCTCGTGGTCGTCCAGGGGAAGGTGATCATTGAGGATGGCGCGTTGCTGACGGTGGAAGAGGGACGCCTCATCGAGCGGCACAATCAGATCGCACGGCGCATCGTGCGAGGAGAATGAGGGGACCTATGGAGAGCGCCCGGGCTGCGGGGACCCCCTGGATACCCCTCGCAGCCCGGGAGATGGCCTTTCTTCTTCCCCCCTGACCAGAGAGCCGTAGCGGGAGGAGCCAGAGCTCCCTTGCGCTCTGGCCCATCCATGTCCTACACGCATCGGGAAAAACGCCTTCACTCTTCTTCTTCCTCTTCCTCCTTCTTCCCGCGGCCGATAACTTCCACCTCAGGGGTTTCAGCCGGCAGCGCCGCCTCTTCCAGAGCCTCCGCGGCCGGCGCCGTCACCAGGGCGATCAGCTCGTCCGGATCGCTCACCACCGTGATCCCGGGCGGCACCTGAAGATCCCGCACATAGATCGCCGCGTCCACACGATCCAGGCGGCTCAGATCCACCGTGATGGCCTCGATGAGATCCTTCGGGAGACATTCGATCTCCACATGGGTGAGCCCATGCACCAGAATGCCCTCCCCGCGTTCCACCGCGGGGGAAGCCCCCACAAACACCACGGGGACTTCCACGCGGATCTTCTCGGTCATCTCCACCGCCTGGAAATCGACATGGAGGATCTCCCGATGGATCGGCTCCCGCTGCACCTCCCGGATCAGGACCAGGTGGGTCTCGCCATCCACGTGGAGGGTGATCAGATGGGCGCCGCCGCGAGCCTGGGCCAGGACCCGCTGAAGCTCCTTGCCTTCCACCTGAATGGTCATCGGCTGGATGTGCCGGCCGTAAAGCACCGCCGGGATCCACCCCTGGCGGCGAAGGGCTTTCACCTGCTTTCCTGTTACCGTCCGCGGCCTCGCGTTTAACACCAGCTCCGCCATCGTTCCACCTCTCGCGATCTGAAATGGATCAGGCTTACACCGTTGGGCATGAAGGAAACGGGATGACTTCCACCTTCTCTGCGCGGCCCACTCCGTTGCAGGGGGAAAAGGACCCCGAGGGCCAGCCTCGCCGCTTCCGATCATCCCCAGCCTCCAGAAGCCCCTTGCTGGGGATCAGCGCTGCAATCGCCGGAGCAGCCAGCCTAAAAGCATACCCAGGATCACCCCGATCAGCAACCCGGCCCAGGAGGCCAGGACCCCCCTCGGTTTCCCCTCTACGGTGTGGGCGAGGATGAAACCCGCCCGCCCTCCCTCCATCCGAACGATCCGCGCGCACACCGCCCCCGCCTGGCTTTCCCTCAGCGTCGCCTCCCGGGAGGAGGCCAGACCGACCGCGCTCTGCCGGAGATCCATCTGCACGCCGCGAACGATCCCGAACGCAGAGCGTTGGGCCTGGATCCGATTGGCCGCCAGATGGGAGACCGCCGTGCCTTCACAAATCGCCTCGTTCGCGATCAGGGATCCCAGGCGGACGCCCGAGAGCGGAACCGCCCGGGCCTCGCTGGCTTCTTCCACTCGATGCTCGGATGGGCTCATGGACCACCCCTGGAACTCGAAGTGCTCGGGGGCCCATACACGCCCCGCGAGGGGACCCTGAAAGGATACCGGGTTCTGGGCAACTGCCCGGAACCCGGTCGAAACAAAAAGGATTCTATGAATAACGGAAAAGCCCGTCAAGGACCTTCCGAGCTGAGGTTTAGACATCCACAGCGCGCATTAGCGACGCGCCTCGGTCAACGCCGCCTCCACATCCGCAGTCACCTCTTCATCGCTGCGGCCCGCGTTCTGCTCCGCCAGGCGTGCCACCAGGCGGTCGAAACGGGCGAGAGCCTCTTTCTCCTCCAGTTCCTGATAGCGGTGGTCCATAGCGGACTGCTCCTTTCAGAGGGGTGAGCCATGCGTTAGAATAGCGGAGCAGCGGCCCGGAGCTGCCGCAGGAACATTCGAGGATCCAGGAGGCCATCGGTGTCCGTCCGTGGCCCTCAGGATGTGCAGGCGTTTCTGGAACGACATCTTCCCGGAACCCCGGTGCGGATTCTGGATCAAAGCACTGCCACCGCAGTGGAAGCGGCAGCGGCGGTGGGATGTCCGCTGGGGGCGATCGTCAAGTCGCTGCTCTTCATCGCGGGGGAAGATCCCCGGCTGGTGCTGGTGGCCGGGGATCGAAAGGCCGATCAGCGTCTCCTGGCCGCCCTGTGGGGGATCCCCCGCAAACGCATTCGGATTGCGGACCCGGAGACCGTGTTGCGGGTGACCGGCTATGAGGTCGGCGGGGTGCCTCCCGTCGCCCATGCGATGCCCCTGGAGGTCTGGATCGATGCCTCGCTCGCCCGTTATGAAACCCTCTGGGCAGCAGCGGGCGCCCGCAACGCCCTGTTCCCCATCGCTTTCGCGGATCTGGTGCGCATCACCGGCGGCCGGGTGGCCGAATTCACCGTGGAAGCGACGCCGGGAGAGGAGGCCCGGAAACCAGCGAACTCATGACCGGTCTTCCCTCTCCCCCCCACCTCTCCGCCTCGCGGAGAGGGAGCAGAAGGAACGCCCCGCTGGCGGATCGATCGCGCGGAGGGATCTCGACCGATGCGGATTCTGGCCATTGAGACATCCTGCGATGAAACGGCGGCCGCGGTGGTGGAAGACGGCCGCATCCTGCTCAGCCACGTGGTGGCTTCTCAGGCGGCCTTTCACGCCAAATATGGCGGCATTTTCCCGGAGATCGCCGCCCGCATGCATGTGGAGGCGATCGTGCCGGTAACCCGGGAGGCCATGGCCCAGGCCGGCCGCTCGTGGGAGGATATCGATGCGATCGCGGTGACCTACGGGCCGGGATTGCCGGGTTCCCTGGTCGTGGGGGTGAGTTTCGCCAAGGCTCTGGCCTTCGCCCGCCATAAGCCCCTGATCGCCGTCAATCACCTGGAAGGCCATCTCTACGCCCATCGGCTTCGGGTGGAAGGAAACCCCACCGAAGATCTCCCCCTTCCCTTTCTTGCGCTGATCGTCTCCGGCGGCCACACGGAGCTGATCTGGGTGCGGGATCTCCTGGATCACCGTCGGGTGGGCTGGACCATCGATGACGCCGCCGGGGAGGCCTTCGATAAAGTGGCGCGCCTCCTGGGCCTGGGGTTCCCGGGCGGGCCAGCCATCGAGCGCGTGGCCCAGCAAGGCGATCCGCGGGCGTTTCCCCTTCCGGCGCTTCCCCGGGTGGATCACCCCCTCTGGTTCAGCTTCAGCGGGCTGAAAACCGCGGTCCTCCGGATCGTGGAGCGCTTTGAAGGGCAACCGCTCCCGGTGGCAGATCTGGCCGCTTCTTTCCAGGCAGCGGTCATCGAGCAGCTGGTTACGAAAACCCTGGAGGCCCTGCGCCATTATGAAGCGCAGGCCATCCTGATCTCCGGTGGTGTCTCCGCCAACCGTCGGCTCCGGGAGGAGATGGCCCGCCGCGCCCCGGTTCCGGTTCATGTCCCCCCTCCCTGGCTCTGCACCGATAACGCGGCGATGATCGGCGCGGCGGCGGCACTGCATGCCCGGGCCGGCCACTTCGCATCCCTGGATCTCGATGTGGATCCCGATGCCAAAATCGGTTAGGAAATTTGGCCCCCCTTTGCCCCGTTGCGCAGGCCCCGGGAGTTTTATAATAACCTCATAGGAATTACGCGGCGGGCTTCCTCTTGAGGATTTCGGGGCGGAATGGCCACCCGAGGCGGATGCCCCGGCCTGGGGAATCCTCCCGGAACGGCATGGCCGATCCCTCACGGGGGGACTCCGCCGGGAACGGGTCGGATTCTGCAGGGGATGAGGAGACGATGGCTCCGCTGGTGGTGCTGATCGACGGACATTCCCTGGCCTACCGGGCCTATTACGCGCTGCTCCGTCAGGGGCTTCAGACCCGCAAGGGGGAACCCACGCATGCGGTCTATGGCTTCACATCGATGCTCCTGAAGGTGTGGCGGGAGCACCGCCCGGATTATATGGCGGTGGCCTTCGACGTCGGACGGACCTTCCGCCACGAGGCCTTCGGGGAATACAAGGCGACCCGGGCGGAACGCCCTTCGGATTTCGACGTCCAGATGGCTCGGATCCATCAGATCATCGACGCGTTCGCGATCCCGAAATTAACCGCCGAGGGCTACGAAGCGGATGACGTGATCGGCACCGTGGCGCACCAGGCCCTTCAGCGGGGCATGGAGGTCCTGATCGTCACCGGCGATACCGACGCTTTCCAGCTGATCCGGCCGGGCATTCGGGTGCTCACCTCGCGCCGCCATTTCGACGACATCGTGATCTATGATGTGGAAGCGATCCGCGAGCGCTACGGCCTGGAGCCCCACCAGCTGGTGGACCTCAAGGCCCTCACCGGCGATCCAAGCGACAACATCCCCGGGGTTCGGGGGATCGGGGAGCGGACGGCCACGGAGCTGCTGAAGCGCTACGGTTCCCTGGAGAACATCTACGCGCATCTGGAGGAGATCCAGCCGGAGCGGATCCGCCGTCTGCTGGAGGCGGGGCGGGAGCAGGCGTTCCTGAGCCAGCAGCTGGTCCGGATCCGCGTGGATGTCCCGATCACGGTGGATTGGGAGGCCTGTCGGGTCGGGCGATACGATCGGGAGGCAGTGCTGGCCCTCTTCCAGGAGCTGGAGTTCCGGAGCCTGATGAACCGGCTCCCCAACGGGACAGCCCCGCTGGGAGCCGCAGCGGCTGCTGCGGAGGCATCGGGGCCGGCCAGCCAGCTCACCCTCTTCCCGGAGCCGATGGGGCCAGCGGTGATCCAGCCCCTCGCAGTGCCCCGGTTGCGGACGGAGCATCTCCCTCGCCCGACCGCGGCGACGGTGGTCACGGATGAGGCGGGGCTGGCCGCGCTCCGGGAGGCGCTGGAACGGGCGCCCCGCTTCGCTTTCGACGTGGAGACCGACGCCCTATCGCCGATGTCCGCCGGCCTGGTTGGGCTCTCCTTCGCTGTGGAGGAGGGCCGTGGCTATTACGTCCCGGTGGGCCATCGGGATGGATCCCCCCAGCTGCCCCTCCCCCGCGTCCTGGAGGCCCTGGGGCCTGTGCTGCGGGATCCGGGGCGGCCGAAAGTTGGCCATCACGCCAAGTTCGACATGCTGGTCCTGGCCCGCCACGGGGTGGAAGTCGAGGGCCTGGCCTTCGACACGATGGTCGCCGAGTGGGTGCTGAACCCGGCCGCCTATGGCCTCAACCTCAAACATCTGGCCTGGCTCCGGCTCGGGGTGGAGATGACCACCATCGAGCAGCTGATCGGGAAGGGGAAGGGCCAGCGCTCCTTCGCGGATGTCCCGGTCTCCGCAGCGGCCCCTTACGCCGCCGCCGATGCGGACCTCACCCTGCGCATCGCGCGGGTTCAGGAAGAGGAGCTGCGCCGGCAGGGATTGTGGAACCTCTTCGCGGAGATCGAGATCCCCCTGATCCCGGTGCTGGTCCGGATGGAGCAGACGGGCATCCTGATCGACGTCCCCCTCTTGCAGCAGATGTCGAAGGAGTTCGAGCGGCGGATCCAGATCCTGGCCCAGGAGATCTACCGCTGGGTAGGCTATGCGTTCAACCTGGATTCCCCCCGTCAGCTCTCGGACGCCCTGTTCGGGAAGCTCCAGCTGCCGACCGTCAACGTCCCGCGGACCGGGACGGGGATGTATTCGACCTCGAGCGAGGTGTTGGAGAGCCTGCGGGGCGCCCATCCGGTGATCGATCTTATCCTGGAATACCGGCAGTTGGCCAAGCTGAAGAGCACCTATGTGGATGCCCTGCCGCGGATGATCCATCCGGCCACCGGCCGCATCCATCCCCTCTATCATCAGACCGGGACGGTGACGGGGCGGATCTCGGCGAGCGATCCCAACATCCAGAACATCCCCATCCGCACCGAGCTGGGCAAGCAGATCCGCCGGGCCTTCATCGCCCCGCCCGGTTCGGTCCTCCTCTCGGCCGATTACTCCCAGATCGAGCTGCGCATCCTGGCGCACATCACGAAAGATCCGGGGCTGATCGCGGCCTTCCAGGCGGGGGAGGACATCCATCGGGCCACGGCGGCGAAGGCCTTCGGGATCCCCATCGAGCAGGTCACCGATGAGCAGCGGAACTTCGCCAAGCGGATCAACTACGGGTTGATCTACGGGATGAGCGCCCATGGGCTGGCCCAGCAGCTGGGGATCTCCCGGCGGGAGGCGGAGCGGTTCATTCAGCAATATTTCGCCGCCTTCCCGCGGGTGAAGGCCTATATCGAAGCCATCAAAGAACAGGTGGCCCGGAAGGGGTATGTGGAGACCCTTCTGGGACGCCGCCGGTATTTCCCCGAGATGATGCCGGCGGCCCCCGGGCAGCCGCCGCGCCGGCTTCCGGAAGCGGTCCGCCGCAAAGCGGAGCGGGAGGCCATCAATGCCCCCATCCAGGGCAGCGCGGCGGACATCATCAAGGTAGCGATGATCCGGATCGATCGGGCCCTCCGGGCGCAGGGGCTGCGCGCCCGGATGATCATGCAGGTCCATGACGAGCTGGTCTTCGAGGTGCCGGAGGAGGAGATAGAGACCGTGCGCGCGCTGGTGGAAGATCACATGCGCCACGCCTATCCCCTGGCCGTGCCCCTGGAAGTGGAGATCCACATCGGGCCCCACTGGTCTTGATGGGACAATGGTGAGCTGCTGTCCTGCAACCGGATGAAAATGTCCCATTCTGGATTTCCTGGGTGGTTCGTTTGAAGAGGGAAGGGATGGGGCAGGCGGTGATCATCGCCACGGGAAACCGCGTCCGGTGGAGGAAACGCGATGATCCGGGATAGGGAAGCATGGCGGCGCTGGGAAGCTCGATGGCAGCGAGGGCATCCCGCGGACCCGGAGGAGAACTTCCGCGTCTTCCAGACGTTGCTGGAGATGGCGCGCGCCGTGGGCGCTTGGCCGCCCTCAAACCCGCTGGAAGGTCTGGAAGTGGACATCGCGCTGGCGCGAAAGGTCAACACCTATGTCCGGCCTCCTGGCTCAGCTGGCCAAAGCGCTTGACGAGGCACGCCTTCCCTATTGGAGGGCAGGTGGTGCTGGTGTATGGAGAGCCGCGCCTGACCCGGGATGTGGACGTCACCCTGGGCCTCACGCTGAAGGCCCTCCCTCTGGTGCTGAGCGTGGCTGATCGAATCGGGCTTCAGGTTCCGGTGGAAGATGTCGGGGCTTTCGTCCAGCAGACCTGGGCGCTCCCCACCCTTCACCCCCCCAGTGGCCTGCGGGTGGACTTCATTTTCTCCTGGACGCCTTACGAGCAGCAGGCCATGGCTCGCGCCCGTGAGATTGAGATCGAAGGCTACCCGGTGCGGTTCGCTGCTCCCGAGGACGTGATCATCCACAAAATCCTGGCCGGGCGTATGAGGGATCTGGAGGATATCCGCAGCATCCTTCGCAAGCAGGCTGTGGATACAGATTACATCCGCCAGTGGCTGAAGGCTTTTTCCGAAGCTCTGAACCAGGATGTTCTCAGCATATTCGAGAACATCTACGGAGAAGTTCAAGCTGAGCTTTGAGGTTCACGAGTCGGGAAGCCCGCGATAAGCGCGAGCTCCTGCGTTTCCCCCAGGTCAGGCCGCTGCCGGTGGCCCTCACAGGTCCCGCCGTTCGAACTGATAGGCGGCCAGGGCGAGGAGGAGGACGACGTAAACGAGGGCGTAAAGGATCATCCGGTCGCTGGGGATGGTGGCGGCGGTGAAGGGGTTCGGGCCCATGAGCCGGGCGAGGGGGCTCTGGAGCTCATACGCCGCCCGCCGCCAGAGGGCCTCGGCAGGCATGAGCAGCGAGGCCAGGATCCCCAGATCCACCACCGTGGCCTGCCCGACGAGACTGCCCACCTGTTCCGCCCACCCCCCAATGAAGGCGACCCCATACAGGCCCAGCCCCAGCGCCCCGGTCGCCAGGGTCGAAAACCGGGTCCCGGCCCACAGGGACAGGGAAAGGGGGATCAGGGCTTCCAGCCCCAGCAGGGCCAGCCCCCGGCCCCAGCCCCGGGGCGCCCATCCGGTGATCAGGGCCGTGATCCCGATCACCCCTCCGGCCATCCAGAGGACATACAGCAGCAGCCACAGCGCGTGCCCCAATCCTTTCCCGAACAGGATCTGCCAGCGGGCGATCGGTCGAGCGGCCACCGCCTGGATAACCCCCGAAGCGATCTCCCCCGCGATGGTATCGGCGGTTCCGACCACCGCCGCCATCACGATCAGGACGTTCGCCCCATACAGGGCCGCCAGCATGAAGAAACTGGCGATCTCCTCCCGCATCCGGGGATCCGGGGGACCGAAGCGGGCGAGCTCGCGGTGGATCAGAAACAGCGCCAGGCCGAAGAGGGCCAGGAAGGCAGCCCCCAGCCCGAAGGCGGCCAGCACCAGCCGCCGCCGCAACGCTTCCCGGAAGGTGAGCGCTCCGATCCATCGAATCGGGAAGAGGGCCTCGACGATCCCAGAATAAGAATAAAGGGAGCTCATGGAATCTCCCTCCGCTTCGAGCAGCGGGATCACCGCAATGGCCGCTTCTCGGGCATCCCCGGCCGGCGAGGATAGGCAGGGGGCGTCGGCGCGATTTTCTCGAAGACCAGGAGGGCGCGTCGGGAAAGATGCGGCGGCCACGCCAGATCCCGCCGCTCCCGGAGCCGCCCGCCCAGCCGCTCCAGCGCCCCTCGGGCGACCTCGATTTCCTCTTCGATCTCTGCCCCCTTCATCGCCACCGCCGCTCCTCCGACCCGAACAAGCGGGAGCAGATATTCCAGAAGAACCGGGAGATCGGCGACGGCCCGGGCGATGGCATAGTCGTAGCGCTCCCGATGCATCGGGTCCTGTCCGACTTCCTCGGCCCGCCGGGCGAGGATCCTCACCCCTTCCAGCCCGAGGGCGTGAACCACCGCTTCCAGAAAACGGGCCTTCTTCCCCACGGACTCGATCAGGGAGACCTCGAGGGTGGGCCAGGCGAGCTTCAGAACCAGGCCGGGGAACCCGGCGCCGGTCCCTACATCCGCCAGCCGGCGCGCCGGCCACTGCCCGGGCGCGGGCGGCCATCCCGGTTCCCGGAGGACGGTCAGGGCGGTCAGGGAGTCGATGAAATGACGAGCGGCCATGGCCCCGGGCTCGATGATGGCCGTGAGGTTGATCCGCTCGTTCCACTCCTGCACCATGCGAGCATAGCGGACCATGGCCTCCTGCGCCGGCTCCGGGAGGTCCCACCCCAGCCAGGCGATGCCTTCTCGCAGGACCTGCAGGAAAACCTGCTCGAAGTCCTCCATCGCCTTCACGATCCCGCCGCCCCTGCCCGAAGCCACGCCTGGCGGATCCCTTCGAGGAGCCGGTCTTCCTGA
This sequence comes from Thermoflexus sp., assembly GCF_034432235.1. Lineage (NCBI taxonomy): Bacteria > Bacillati > Chloroflexota > Thermoflexia > Thermoflexales > Thermoflexaceae > Thermoflexus > Thermoflexus sp. The sequence goes on from NZ_DAOUCJ010000001.1 coordinate 24,295, forward strand.
TCGGGGAGCACCGTGCGCAGATCGAACCATACCGCCTCTTCCTGAACCCGGGCGATGATGGGGGGATCGGCCCGGCGCAGGGCGGCCATCATCGCTTCGGGATCCGCCGGCCGCAGCATGAGGGCAACGCTGGGGAGGGTCTCGCCGGGGAGGCTGCCGCCGCCGATCGTCGAGCGGGTGGGCCGTGCTTCCGCCGGTATCCCATCGGCGCGCAGGCGCGCCGTTAGATCCTGCGCCCGCGCCTCCAGCTCATGGAGGGAAACGGCGATCATCCGCCAGACCGGGATCTCCCGGGTGGCCTCGCCTTTGAGGTAATGGATGAGCGTGGCGCTCAGCGCGGCCAGCGTGAGCTTATCGGGCCGCAGGGCCCGCATCAGCGGATGCCGCCGCATCCGCGCAAGAAGCTCCAGTTTCCCCACGATGATCCCGGCCTGAGGGCCGCCGAGGAGCTTGTCCCCGCTGAAGCAAACCACCGCCGCGCCGGCCTCTATGCTCTCCTGCGCCATCGGCTCGTGGGCCAGGCCGAAGGCCGCCGTGTCCAGGAGTGCCCCGCTCCCCAGATCGTCCATCACCGGGATGCCGTAGCGGGCCCCCAGGGCGACCAGCTCGGCCAGAGGGACTTCGGAGACAAACCCGATCATACGGAAGTTGCTGAGATGCGCGCGGAGGATCAGGGCGATGTCTTCGCCCTGCGCGAGGGGCTCTTCGTAATCCCGGAGATGGGTTCGGTTGGTGGTGCCCACTTCGATCAGGCGCGCCCCGCTCTGGGCCATCACCTCAGGGATCCGAAAGCCCCCGCCGATCTCGATGAGCTGGCCCCGGGAGATCAGCACCCCCCGTCCCCGGGCCAGGACGGTGAGGGCGAGGAGCACCGCGGCGGCGTTGTTGTTGACCACCAGGGCGGCCTCCGCCCCGGTCAGCCGGCGCAGGAGATCTTCCACGGCCGCCTGCCGTTCCCCCCGCTCGCCGGCCTCGAGATCGAATTCCAGATCGCTGTAAGCGGCCGCGGCGCGAATGGCTTCGAGGGCGGCCTGGGAAAGCGGCGCACGGCCCAGATTGGTGTGCAGGATCACGCCGGTGGCGTTGATGACGGGGCGGGGGCGGGGGGTATGCCAGCGGGCCAGCCGGGCGGCGGCCTGCTCCAGCAGCACCGCCTCTGAAGGCGCCGGCTCGCCCTGTTGAACCCGCGCCCGCGCCTCCATCAGGACCTCCCGGAGCGCTTCGACCACCGCGTCGTGGCCGAAAGCCGACAGGAGCGACGCCGCGCCCTCGGCCTTCAACAGGCGATCCACACTCGGCAACCCTCGACGCGGATCCATCGACGCCTCGCCCAGACGCTTCGCCTCGCCAGGGATTCTATCATCGGCTCAAAAGTCCTGCCTGCGCTGGCGAATTCGTTTTGTCTTATTTATAATGAGGTGAGAAGTGAGGAGCCATGCCGTGGGCTGTGCGGGGCATCTTCCGCATCCTATCTGGTTTCCGAGCGCAGAAACGCTCTCTGGAAGGATTTCGTCATGGAGGCTTCAAGGAGGTTCGAATTCCCATCCCTGCTTCAAACGCCGGTGTTGGTGCTGAACGCCAACTTCGAGCCTCTGAATGTCTGTTCTCTCCGCCGGGCGATCGCCCTCGTGCTCGACGGGAAAGCGGAGATCCTGGAGAACGGCCGGGGCGAAGTGCGCACCCCTTCCCGGGTTTTCCCCTGTCCTTCGGTGATCCGTCTGCGCTATGTGGTGCGACGGCCGCCCCGCCGGCTGCGTCTGACCAAGCGGGAGATCCTGAGGCGGGATCAGTATACCTGCCAATATTGCGGGCGTTCCTCTCCCCATTTAACGGTGGATCACGTGATCCCGCGCCATCGGGGCGGGAAGCATACCTGGGAGAATCTGGTGGCGGCCTGTCCGGCGTGCAATCGCCGCAAGGGAAACCGCACGCCGGCTGAAGCCCATATGACGCTGTTGCGCCAGCCCTTCGAGCCGATTCCCACCATCCGTTATCTTTTCGGCGCCTATCTGCGGGAATACGCCGAGTGGCGGAAATATCTGGAGGGATGGTGAGGAGGAGCGAAATGCCGTTCCAGGAGTTCGGGCGCTGGTTCATCCTGATCGGGCTGTTCTTCCTGGCCTTCGGCCTGCTGTTCATGCTGATGGGCCGGGTGCCGGGCCTCGGCCGCCTGCCCGGGGACATCCTGATCCAGAAGGGGAATTTTGTGTTCTTCTTCCCGCTGGCCACTTCGATCCTGCTCAGCTTGCTGCTCACCCTGGTGCTGAACCTGGTGTTCCGGCTCTGGCGGTAACGCCAGGGGAAATCCGCGTGATGGTGAATTTCAGGCACGATGGGAGAAGGGCCATGGGCGGTGGTGGCGCCATCCCAAGGATGGAGGCTGCCGTGGAGGCGTTTCGAATCGAGCGGGATTCCTTAGGGGAAGTGCGGGTCCCGGCCTATGCCCTCTGGGGGGCTCAGACCCAGCGGGCGATCGAAAACTTCCCGATCAGCGGGATCCGGTTCCCCCGGGATTTCATCCGCGCCCTCGGCCTGATCAAGTATTGCGCCGCGAAGGTCAACCGGGATCTGGGCCTGCTGGATGAGCGGCGCGCGAACGCGATCATGCAGGCGGCCCGGGAGGTGATCGAAGGGAAGCTGGACGATCACTTCCCGCTGGATATCTTCCAGACGGGGTCGGGCACTTCGACCAATATGAACGCAAACGAGGTGATCGCCAACCGGGCCATTCAGATCCTGGGCGGCGCGATCGGCTCCAGGGAGATCCATCCCAACGACCATGTGAACCTGGGCCAGTCCTCCAACGATGTGATCCCAGCGGCTATCCATATCTCCGCTTATCTGGCGGTGCACGAGCGTCTGCTCCCGGCCCTGCGTCATCTCCACGAAGTGCTCCTCGATAAGGCCCGCGAGTTCGACGATATCGTGAAAACCGGGCGCACCCACCTGATGGATGCGATGCCGGTGCGTCTGGGCCAGGAGTTCTCCGGCTACGCCAGCCAGGTCGAACATGGGATCCGTCGGATCGAGTCGGCGCTGCCGCACTTGGCGGAGCTGGCCCTGGGAGGGACGGCGGTGGGCACCGGGATCAATACCCATCCGGAGTTCGGCCGGCGGATCGCGGCGGCCCTGAGCGAGGAGACCGGGTTGCCGTTCCGGGAGGCGGAGAACCACTTCGAAGCCCAGGCGGCCCAGGACGCGGCGGTGGAGCTGAGCGGCCAGCTGAAGACCGTGGCCGTCTCGCTGTATAAGATCGCCAACGATCTGCGCTGGATGAACTCCGGCCCGCAGGCCGGCCTGGCGGAGATCCGGCTCCCCGCTTTACAGCCCGGGTCCTCCATTATGCCGGGCAAGATCAACCCGGTGATCCCTGAGGCGGTGATGATGGTCTGCATGCAGGTGATGGGCAACGACGTAGTGATCAACATGGCCGGCGCCTCGGGGAGCTTCGAGCTGAACGTGGCGCTGCCGGTGATCGCCCATAATCTCCTCCAGTCCATCCATATCCTGGCGAGCGCGGCGACCGTCCTGGCCGATAAGTGCGTCTGCGGGATTGTGCCCAACCGCGAGCACATGGAGACGCTGGTCCACAAGAACGCGATCCTGGCCACCGCCCTCACGCCCTACATCGGCTACGACCGGGCCGCGGAGGTGGTGAAGAAGGCGATGGCCGAGAACCGGACCATCCGCGAGGTGGTCCTGGAGATGGGCCTTCTGCCCGCGGAGAAACTGGATGAGGTCCTGGATGTGCGGAAAATGACGGAAGGCGGCTTCGTGGCCGGGATGTCCGGGGGCGGATAGCTCCTGGATGTGGGAAAGCTTTCGCGGGTTGTGCCGGAGGGCCTCCTCCTTTCCACGCTGAGGAGCACGAGCGGACATCCGGAAAGGGGGCAAGAGGGCCAGCGTTCTGGATTGGGGGCCGTCGAAGGCGGCCCCCAATCCTGTTCCATGCCCCACGGCCCCTCGGACCGCGGGAAAGGGAAGCGGTCGTTTGCCTTCCCGATCAGCGTTCCATTGTGGGAATCCTGTCCTCAGGAGGAAGCTCATCGATGGGAGAGCGTGGTTTGCGAGTGATCCGGGAGTTCCAGAGCTATTACGACGATCTGAATGGCGTGCGGCGGGCGATTGTGAATCGGATCCCTGTCGCCCCCGGCCAGCGATGGTTAGACATCGGAACGGGGGACGGATGGTTCGCGCTGGAAATAGAGCGGGCGCTGTCCCCACGGGTGGTGATCGGGATCGATCTGGCAAGGTGTGAGGTCGAGCTGGCCCGTCAGCACGCCTGGGATTCCCACTCCCGGCTCAGCGCCTTTGTCCAGATGGACGCATATCGTCTGGGGTTTCCAAGCGGAACCTTCGATGGCGTAGGGACCTTCCTGGCCCTCCAGGATATCTGCCTGGATCTGCTGAGCATGCACCGCCTGTTTGGGGAGATCAACCGGGTGCTGCGGCCGGGCGGATGGTTCGCCCTGGCGACCACCACGCCGGAGGATGCGGAGACCCCTTCTCAGAAGCTGGCCCTGGAGATCTACCAATACATTCGAGCCGGATTTTTCACCAAGGCGGAGATCCAGGAAGCCCTGGAGCGTGTAGGGTTTCAGGTGGAGCATCTGGAATTTTATCCCACGGGGGTGAATCTGGATCCGGAGGAGGCGAAGGCGTTCATCCAGTTTGAATGCGACTGGCTGGAACGGGCCTATGGATGGCGCAACAAGCCCGACTGGCAGGCGGTTTGGGCCCGTTTTGAGCCGCGCATCCGGGCGCTGGGGGGACTGGAGGTAGATGCCAAGGTGACCTTCTTCCTGGCCCGTAAAGTGCGGATGGTGAATCCCGTTCCTGAGCTCCTCATGGAGCTCTCCCAGGAGGTCCGCGCGTGAAGAGCGGTTCCGTTCCAGTTCGCCGGGTGGCGATGATCAGCGTTCATACATGCCCTCTGGCCACCCTGGGGGGCAAAGACACGGGGGGGATGAACGTTTACGTCCGCGAATTGACCCGGGAGCTGACCCGCCGGGGCATCGGGGTGGACGTCTTCACCCGATCCCAGAACCCTCATCTCCCCCATATTGTTCATGAGCTGGGGCCCGGAGGACGCGTGATCCATGTTCCGGCTGGCCCCGAAGCTCCCATCGACAAGCATCAGATCCTCCCCTATCTGTCGGAATTCATCGAATGGGTTCGGCGTTTTGCGGAGCGAGAGGGGCTGGTCTACGATGTGATCCACAGTCATTACTGGCTCTCGGGCTTGGCGGCGCTGGCCCTGCGACCGATATGGCGGGCCCCCGTGATCCAGATGTTTCACACGCTGGGGAAGATGAAGAACCGGGTCGCCCGGCGGGCGGAGGAGCAGGAACCCCCTGCGCGCCTGGAGGCCGAGCGACGGCTGGTTCGCGAGGCGGATCATCTGGTGGCGGCCACGCCGCTGGAGAAAGCCCAGCTCTCGTGGCTATACGGCGCCACTCCGTCCCATATCACGGTCATCCCTCCGGGGGTGGACGTCCAGCGGTTCCGCCCCATCCCCAAGATGGAGGCCCGGCGGATCCTGGGGTTCCCCCCGGAGCGGCGTTATGTGTTGTTCGTTGGACGGATCGAGCCCCTGAAAGGCCTGGAAACCCTGATGCGGGCGGTCGCCATCCTGGCTCAGGATTGCCCGACCTGGACCCGGGATTTTGCGGTGGTGGTGATCGGAGGCGATCCGGATGCGACGGCGGATGCGGAGATGCAACGCCTGCAGCAGCTCCGGGAGGAGCTGGGGATCACGGATCTGATCGCCTTTCTGGGGGCCAAAGCTCAGGAGACACTCCCTTATTACTATAATGCGGCCGATGTCGTGGTCATGCCCTCGGATTACGAATCCTTCGGGCTGGTGGCCCTGGAAGCCATGGCATGCGGCACGCCGGTCATCGCTTCGGATGTAGGAGGATTGCTTTACCTGGTCCGCGATGGGGAGACCGGCCTGCGGGTACCCCGACGCCAGCCGATCGCCCTGGCGCGGGCGCTCGATCGGCTTCTGCGGGATGAAGCGCTGCGGCAACGGTTGGGGGAGAACGCCCGTCGCTGGGCGCAGGGGTTCGCCTGGTCGATCATTGCGGACCGGGTTCTGAACCTTTACGACGAAGTCCTGAAAACGAATCGAGGCCGCGCCAGGCCATCGATCTGCTATGGGCGCTGGAGCGCGCGGTTGTATTGAAGGGCACTGCAGAACAAAGCACTACTCCGATCCGCTGGAGGGATGGGTATGGTCGTGCCCCCTGAGGTTCACTGGTTCTATGCGGAGAAGCGCCCCAGCGCAGGGGCGATCGCGGAGCAGCTCCGCCAGAGCCTCTGGTTCGTGCGCCTGCAGGAAGCATGGATATCTCCGGAGGATCCCACCCGGAAAGACCCGCCCTTCCGCTATCGAGGCTACTGGCGGGAGCGGACCTTTGAGATCGAGTTCGAGCCCCGGCGCTATGTGATCCTCCGAGCAGGTGAGGATCTCCCCAAAGTCGTCGAAGCATTGCAACGTTCTCTGGGGGCGGGGCCGGCTTTCTTTTATATAGACGAGGAAAATCGTGTGGTCTACGAATGGCGCTGGGGAGATCGGGAAGCCCGCTGGCGGGAGCTCCAGGGGATCCCTCGCTATCAGCGGTTGCGCCGCCTGGACCGTCGCGGTTCGTAAGCAAAACGAAGTGGGGGCCTACCGGGCAGCGAGAGCTGGACCAGGGCCCCATGGGTCCGTTTATGATTCCGCGGGGCCGGGACGGTCGCCCCGGCCCCGCCTGTTTCGCCTGTTTCACTGGGAGGCGCGCGGTCGCCCTCCCCATCGTCATGACAGGCGTCCGGTGAGGATCGCCTGCTTGACCTCCTCGATGGCCCGGGTGATCTGGATCCCCCGCGGGCATGCCTCCACACAGTTGAAGATGGTGCGGCAACGCCAGACCCCGAACCACTCATTAAGGACCCGCAACCGTTCCGCGGCCCCCTGATCCCGGCTGTCGAAGATGAAGCGGTGGGCCTGGACGATGGCCGCCGGCCCGATGTATTCACCGTTGGCCCAGAAGGAGGGGCAGGACGTGGTGCACGCCGCGCACAGGATGCATTTAGTGGTGTCATCGTAGCGCTCGCGCTCCTCCGGCGTCTGCAGTCGCTCCCGCTCCGGCGGGGGATCGTTGTTGATCAGGTAAGGCATAATCATCCGGTATTTGGCGAAGAAGGGCTCCATGTCGACGACCAGATCCTTAATCACCGGAAGCCCCGGGAGGGGCTGAACGGTGATCACCCCCCGCCCTTCCTCCATAGCCTCACGGACCAGGACCTTGCAGGCCAGGCGGTTGCGGCCGTTGATGCGCATCGCGTCGGATCCGCAGATGCCGTGGGCGCAGGAGCGACGGAGGGTGAGGGTGCCATCGATATACCACTTGACATAGTGGAGGGCGTCCAGCACCCGATCCACCGGCTCGGCCTCGACTTCGTATTCCCCCCACCACGGCTTACGATCCTTCTCCGGGTTAAACCGCTGGATGCGCAATCGCACCTTCATGGCGTGTCCTCCGATGCGGGCTGGGTTCGAGCGGCAACCGACCAGGTCCATCCTCGCGGGGTGCGCCGGAAGCCCATGGCGTGGGCGGTTTCCCGGGCCGCCTCGATCAGCGCCCGGCCCCGCCCCTCGCGTTCCTCCAGCATGATCTCCAGATAAAACGGCTCGCCCTCCCGGACCTGCCGCCACACCTTCTCCCAGGTCTCCACCAGGATGTGGAAGTTCCCACGGGCCCGTCGATCCACTTCCCCATAGGGCACCGGCCGGGAGAACAGGACCAGCAGGTCCACATCGCTGGTATCCAGATAGTCGCCCCGCGCCAGCGAACCGAACAGGAAAACCGCCTCCGGCTCCAGTTCCCTCAGGCGGTCCAGAAAGGTGCGGATATCATGGGCCTGGGGGCTGTTCTCCCAAGTTGTGCTGCACGAACCCCATGATCCGCCCGGCATGTTCCACACACCGCTGGGCGATTTTCCGATCATCGTATTGAGCCGGATAGCCCTCAGCGAAGCGGTTCGGATAACGCGAGCCCATATCATGCAAGTCCAGCTCCCGGGCTGCCTCGAACAGCCCTTCAGGGATCGGCAGCTTTTGTGAGAGCTCCTCGAGCATGGCGACCAGGCGGTGTCCTCGATACTCCCGATGATGGAAACGAAGCAGCGCCCTCAAACCCTTCTCGGCCGCCGGATGGGCTTGGAAGGCTGCCCACTCGTAGAAGCCTCCCTCCAGCATCGAGCGGGCAGCCTGCAGATCCCGCAACCCCTGGGCCAGCCAGTCCTGGTGACGGGAGGGCATCAATACTTCCGCTCCTTCGGCGGCCATTTGGTGATGACCACGGGTTTGTAAGCGAAAGTCACCCGGCCATCCTGGCGCCAGATCAGCGTGTGCTTGAGCCAGTTCTCATCGTCCCGTTTCGGATAGTCCTCCCGATAGTGGGCGCCCCGGCTCTCCGTGCGGTTCAGGGCGCTGAAGGCCGTCGCCTCCGCCACATCCAGCAGGAAGCCCAGCTCGATGGCCTCCAGCAGATCGGTGTTGAAGCGGTAACCCTTGTCGTCGATGCGGATGTGGCGGTAGCGCTCCTGCAGCTCCCGGATCTTCTCGATGGCCGTCTCCAGGCCGCTGGCCTCGCGGAACACGCTCACATAGGTCTGCATGGTCTCCTGCAGCTCGGTCCGGAGGAGCGGGACGCGCTCCTCGCCGGTCCCGTTGCGGATGCGCTCCACCATCTCGATGGTATAAGCCTCCGGTTCCGGTGGGAGGGGGGCGAAGTCGGCCTGCTGGCAGTATTCCGCCATGTGACGGCCCGCCCGCCGGCCGAAAACCACCAGGTCCACCAGGGAGTTGGTCCCCAGGCGATTGGCCCCGTGCACCGACACGCAGGCGCACTCGCCGGCGGCGTAGAGGCCGGGGACAGGGGTGTTGCGCTCGTCACGGATCACCCGTCCGTGCACGTCCGTGGGGATGCCACCCATGGCGTAGTGGGCGGTGGGCTGGATAGGCACCGGCTCCCGCATGGGGTCGATCCCCAGGTAGACGCGGACGAACTCGATGATGTCCGGGAGCTTGTGCTCCAGGTATTCCGCCGTGACCTCCCGGCCGCCCGGCGCGCTCTTGAAGCGGTTGATGGTCTCCGGCCGCATGTCCAGATAGACGTAATCCTTTCCGCCGATGCCGCGGCCCTCCCGGATCTCCATATAGATGGCCCGGGAGATCACATCCCGGCTGGCCAGGTCCTTCAGGGTGGGGGCGTAGCGCTCCATGAAGCGTTCCCCTTTATCGTTGATCAGCACGGCCCCTTCGCCCCGGGCCGCCTCGCTGAGCAGGATCCCCAGCTTGTAGATGCCGGTGGGGTGGAACTGGAAGAACTCCATGTCCTCCAGGGGAAGCCCCCGTCGCCACACGATGGCCATGCCGTCGCCGGTGAGGGAGTGGGCGTTGGAGGTGACCTTGTAGATCCGCCCGGCGCCGCCCGTGGCGAAAAGCACCGCCTTGCTGTGGAAGACATGGATGTCCCCGGTAGCGATCTCAATGGCCACTACCCCTCGGACCACCCCGTCCTCCAGGATCAGGTCGGTGACGAAGAACTCATCGAAGAAAGTGACGTTGTGCTTGATGCACTGCTGGTAGAGGGTCTGGAGGATCATGTGGCCGGTGCGGTCGGCGGAGTGGCAGGCTCGCATGACCGGCGCCTCGCCGAAGTTGCGGGTGTGCCCGCCGAACCGGCGCTGGGCGATCTTGCCGTCGGGCGTCCGGTCGAAGGGCAGGCCCATGTGCTCCAGCTCGATGATGGCCTCGATGGACTCATGGGCCAGGATCTCCGCCGCGTCCTGGTCCACCAGCCAGTCTCCGCCCTTCACCGTGTCGTAGGCGTACCACTCCGGCCGGTCCTCCTCCATGTTCCCCAGGGGCGCGGCGATGCCCCCCTGGGCCGTCCCGGTGTGGGAACGGGTGGGGTAGAGCTTGCTGAGGACCGCAGTCTTGACCTGCTTGGAGGCGTAGAGGGCGGCCATGAGGCCAGCGCCCCCTGCGCCCACCACCACCGCATCGAATTGATGCCGATGGACTTTCATCGGGGAACTCCTTTCTGATCTGACATCGCAAGTTCGGGCGAGCGAGGACCCTGGACCTCGCTTCGCCGCATCCCTCTCACACCAGCAGCATTCGCATAGGCTGGAGGGTGCGGGTGAACGGATTGAGCACCAACCCCAGGATCTCCAGGGTCACCACCCCCAGCACGGCCTCGTCCCCGGGCTCCCCGAGGATGACCGGGGTATGCCCTTCCCCTTGGGGCAAGGCGATGTGGCATTCGGAGATCTGACGCTCGATGGTTGTGCCGTCCGCCAGGACGAACGTGGCCGAGCGTTTCGGCTTCAGCTCGATGGCCTGCCAGATCTCATAGGGAAGCAGGGTGTAGGTCGCTCCGCTGTCGACGAGAAAGCGGACGACCGCCTGTTTTCCGGTTGGGCCCGTCACCGTGCCTTCGATGTAGGTCAATCCCATAAGCCCGGCCCCCTTATCCAGGCGGAGGGCATCCCACGGGCAGCGCGGCGACCCGCACGCCGCCGATCAGGGCGATGGTCCCGATCAGGATGACCAAAGCCCCCCCGATGAAGGCGGCTCCCTTCAGCGCCTGATTCCAGCCCCGGTGGTGCACATAGTCATCGATCACATAACGCAGGCCGTTCAGGCCGTGGATGTAGGCCAGGAAGAGCAGCAGGGCATCATACACGCGCCACCAGAAGAGCACGTTCCACCGGTAATACACGAAGCAGGCATTGATGTCATGCACGTTGTTGACGATGTGCATGATCGCCAGATGGCCGAAGGCCAGAGGGATCAGCAGCACGCCCGAAACCCGCATGAAAGCCCATAGCCAGACCTCCAGGCGGGGGCGGATGGCGGGCACCGTGCGCGGGGCGACTTTCGGGATGGCCGCCATGGTTCACCTCCCCAGGATGCCTTTCTGAAGGATCGTGTTGCCCATAATGACGAATGCGGGGATATAGAGGGCAAAGAAAGCGACGACCGTCCACAGGATCAGACGGGCCTGGATCTCCGCCGCCCACAGGTGGGGGCGGAAATCGCTGATGGCGATGCGCAGCCCGTTGAGGCCATGCCAGAGCACGCAGCCCACCAGGATGAGCTCGCCGAGGCCAAAGAGGGGATGCCGATACAGGGCGAGGGCATGCTCATACCAGGTCGGAGCAAAGTAGACCAGGGAGGTGTCCAGAATGTGAATGGTGAGGAAGAGGAGGGTCCCCAGCCCCGCCACCCGGTTGGCCACCCAGGCCCACTGGTGGATCCGACCGCGATATCGGGGGATCTCCTGGAGCACCACCCGCAACCCGGCCCCGGGGGTCCAGGCCCATTCCAGGGCCCGCCATCGCTTCCGCGCCTCCTCCGGGAGGATCACCTCTGAACCGGCCATGGCAGGCTCCTTTGGGAAGGTTTTCACTTGAATTATAAAGCCAACGGGTTGAATCGCTCCACCTCGGAGAACAGGCAGGATCCCTGCCCCCCTCTCTCTGTTCTTTCTGTAAGCGATCGTCCGCCGGACCACGGTCTCCGTCGCAGGCTCTGGGGATCGGACGGGTCGCTTCCGGTGACCGCTCTGATGGATCCCTGGGCATTCAGGCGGGAGAGGCGCGGCGCGCCTCCAGGGCTTCGCGAACCAGCTCGTTCACCCGCTGGGGATCCGCCTGACCACGCGTTGCGCGCATGACCTGCCCGACGAACCATTTGAGCACGCCTTCCTTCCCCCGCAGGTAGCTCTCCACCTCTTTAGGGTTCGCCTCGATCACCTGACGGACGATCTCCCGAAGGGCCTCCACGTCCCGGATCTGGGCCAGCCCCCTGGCCTCCACGATGCGGCGGGGGGCCTCTCCGGTCTCGAAGGCCTCGCGCAGAACCAGTTTGCCGGTGTTCATATTGATCTCCCCCCGCTGGACCATGCGGATCAGTTCCACCAGGGACTCCGGGGGCACCCGCACGTCCTGGATCTCCCGATTGGCTTCGTTCATGAGCCGGAACAGCTCCCCGGTGATCCAGGCGGCCAGGGTTCGGGGCTCCACCGCCGGCTCTCCCTCGCGGGCCAGCATCACGGCGCGCTCGAAATAATCGGCGACCCGATGATCCTCCGTCAGCAGGGCGGCTTCGTATCGGGTGAGGCCGTAAGCCTGCTCGAAGCGGGCCAGCCGGGCTCGGGGCAGCTCCGGCAGCATGGCGCGGATCTCCTCCACCCACTCCCGGGAGATCATCAGCGGCGGGATGTCCGGCTCCGGGAAATAGCGATAATCGTGGGCGTGCTCTTTCCCCCGTTGGGGAACGGTGATCCCTCGCGCCTCATCCCAGCCCATCGTCTCCTGTTCCACCCGGCCGCCGGAGCGGACGATCTCGATCTGCCGTCGGATCTCGTATTCCACGGCCCGCACCAGGGCCCGGAAGCTGTTCAGGTTCTTGATCTCGGTCCGGGTGCCCAATCGGGTCTCCCCTTTCGGGCGCACCGAGACGTTCGCCTCGAAGCGGATCACGCCCTTTTCCATATCTCCCGAGTTCACTCCGAGGTAGCGGAGCAGCGTGCGCAGGGCGATGGCGAAGGCTTTCACTTCCTCCACGGAATGCATATCCGGTTCGGTGACGATCTCCATCAGGGGAACCCCGGCGCGGTTGAAGTCGACCAGCGTAGCCCCGCCGACGTGGATCAGCTTTCCGGTGTCCTCCTCGATGTGAACGCGGCGGATGCGCACCCGCCGGGGCCCATCCGGCGTATCGATCTCCAGATAGCCGTTCCGGCACAGGGGATAGTCATACATGGAGCGCTGGTATTCGGAAGGCAGATCGGGGTAGAAATAATTCTTCCGGTAAAAGAGACTGTATTCCGCGATCTCACAATTCAGGGCCAGGCCCGTGAGGATCGTCCATTCGATCGCCCGCCGGTTGGGGACAGGGAGCGTCCCGGGCATCCCGGCGCACACCGGGCACACGTAACGGTTGGGCTCGGCCGTTGTGCTATCCACAACCGGGCATGCGCAGAACATCTTGGATCGCGTCTGGAGCTCGGCATGGATCTCCAGACCGATAACCGGCTCGAATTCCACAGGGCACCTCCTGAATCGGGAAGATAGGGAGAGATGCACCGCTCAAATCGAAGAGGAAAGGCGAGATCTCCCTCTGCCTGGGGCCTTTTAAGCCGCGAGGCAGGAGGGAAAATGCCCTCCAGAGAAACCACTGCGCCGCCCCCCACAAAAAATTATAGATGGAAGGATCCGGGATGTTTAGCTAAAATAAATGAAAATCGAGAAGGCGCAGAGTGGTGGGATGGGTTGGGGTTCTGGAAGGTGGATGCTTCTGGTTTTGGGCGTACTCCTGGCGGCCTGCGCTCCTCCCCCTGGCTTCCAGCTCCCGGATGACCCTCTGGCTCGCATCCTGGGCAGGCGGGTTGGGCGAGTGATCATTGTGGGGAGCGACGGGAATCTGTATCTGACGGATCAGAGCGGCCTGCGGCAACATGCGCTCACGGAAGATGCCGGCCCAACGGCCCAGGGCCGTCGCGCGTATCGGCTCCCCACCTGGTCCCCCGACGGGCGTCGCCTGGCGGTCTTCGAGGTCTTCAGCGGAGCGGTCACGAGGATGCGGGTGATCGGCATCGACCTCTCCCCCGGGCGCTCCCCGATCCGCCATGTATGGGGGGAATGGGAGGGCGAAGAGCCCACCATGCTGAGCTGGCTGGATCCCCGCTCCCTGCTGGTCCTGAGCCGGAAGGACGCGCGTTCCACGGTTTACGCGCTGCGGCTCTTAGATCCGGAGGGAAGGCATGAAACCCTTCTGGCACAGGGCAGCCCGCTTTTCTTCAGCTGGAGCGCCGCCCGGAGGACGCTGGCCTGGCATCGGGAAGGGCGATATCTGGAGCTTCGCGGGCTGGATGAGGGGGAAGCGCGACAGCGATCGGATCACACTGCCGCTTTCAACGCGCCAGCCTGGTCGCCCGATGGACGGTGGCTGGCCTGGGCGGAACAGGAAGGATCCGCCAGCGCGCTTCGACTGGAGGAGACCGGCGATCGGGCAACCCGCACCATCCTGACCTTCACCGGAGGGATCGCCTTCGCATGGTCTCCCGCCAGCCGTCACCTGGCTCTGATCACCGACCCCACCACGACCCTCCCGCGCATCGGCCCGCTGGATCTGTATGATGCGGAGACGAATACGTTAACCCGTCTGGATGAACAATCCAACCTGGCACTGTTCTGGTCGCATGATGGCCGGAAGCTGGCGGCTTTTCGTTTATTGGAGATCGATCCGGCCTCCGGCCAAGTTCTGCTTCAGGCGCGGATTTATGACCTGCCCGGGAAGAAAGGAAGGAATCTGGTGGCCTTCATCCCCACCCCTGCCTTCCTGGAAGTCCTGGCCCTGTTCGACGTATTCCAACCATCGGCCTCGTTGTGGTCCCCCGACGATCGTTTCCTGCTGATCTCGGCGATGGAACCGGAGGGGAAGGCCGGGATCTATGCGCTGCATGTCTCGGGCTGGTTGGAGCCTCGCCGGCTGGGGGATGGGGTGCTTGCCTTCTGGTCTCCGCGTTAACGCACCAAATTGTGGAAGGAGGGGAGCGCCTGGCCCTCGGCCCGGAGAACCAGGGCAGGCCCCTTGCGGTGGAGGCCTCAATGAGGAGATGAGGAGGGAGAAGCAGGCGCAGGGGTGGGGACAGGGAGGAGCGGGCTGGCGCGGGCGGCCTCGATGAGGGCGATCACCTCATTCCCCGACAGATCGTGGCGCTCCAGCAGGGCCTGGGCAACCGCTTCCACCTCGCTGGCGTGCTCCCGCAGGAGCCGTTCTACTTTCTCCTCGCACTCCGTCCAGAAGCGCTCGATGATCTCCTGGTAGCGCTCAGGCTCATCAGGCCTCATGGGGTGAAAGCCGAAATACCCCAGGTCCAGCAGCGTCAGGATCCGCTGGCGGACATGCTGGAAATCCGCTCCCGCGCCCGTCCAGTATTCCCCCATAAAGATCTTCGTCGCCACGTGGCCGGCGAGGGAGACCATGATCTCCGCCACCAGGCGCCGCAGGGGCACGGTGTAGAGCTCCTGCTTGGGGGCGCTGTGAACATATCCCAGGGCGCCGGGCATGTTGGTGCGGCGGATCAGCGAGGCGCGGATGATCCGCTCGTCCGGCAGCAGATAATACTGAGCCACGGCGTGGCCGGCCTCGTGATAGGCTACCTGACGGCGCTGGAGGGGATCCATCTCGGCGATGGGGTTCTCCAGGCCCATGGCCTGCTCCTGGAGGGCCAGCTCGATATCTCGCTGGGTGATGTAATCCCGCCCGTTGAACAGGGCGATGCGCACCGCGTCCTTGGTGATGGCGGCCATGATCTTGGCCGGCGTCGCCCATGCGGTGTCGGCCACCAGGGATTCGATATCGATGTTCGGATCGTGCTTGACTTTGGAAAGGTATCCCTTGATGATCTCCCGACGCCCTGCTCGATCTGGAAGATCCACGTAAATGATGCGATCGAAGCGCCCTGGCCGCACCAGGGCCGGATCCAGGGCGTCGGGGCGGTTGGTCGCGCCCATGAACAGCACATGCCAGCTGCGGGGCGGGGGGCGTTTCCCCAGAAGCCGATAGATCCGCCCCCTGATGCGCTCCCAGCGGGTGAGCTGGGTGATGCCATCCATCTCATACAGGAGACGGGTCAGGGCTCCGGTGCCTCCCCAGCCGAACCAGCCCAGCGGGCCGGCGCGCTCGCCGCCCAGCACGCCGCCTCGGCTGGCGCCCACCGCGTCGATCTCATCGATGTAGGCGATGCAGGCCCCATATTCCCGGGCGAGCTTGCGGGCTTTTCCAACGAACCACATCATCTTGAGGACATCCACTCCCCAGAACATCGAACGGAAGCTCGATCCCTCGATGGAGATGAAGGGAATGCCCGCCTCGCCGGCGATGGCCTTGGCCAACATGGTTTTCCCGGTCCCTGGCGGCCCGGCCAGCAGGATGCCGTTAATGAACTGGCCGCCCATTTTCACGAACCGTTCCCGGTTGGAGAGCAGATCGATCCACTGGCGGACCAGGCGCACCAGGTTCTCCTGGCCCCAGTAATCCGCCAGCGTGACCTGTTTGGGGTCGCCGGGTTTGATCACCTCTACCCGGCTGCGGGACATAAACCAGAAGATGGCCACGAACTGGATGATGACGAAGGTGATGGCGAAGAGGAGCTGGAGGGCGAAGCGCAGCAGCAGGATCAGCGCGTTCAGGACGACCGGTTCGATGTAGGCCCAGTAGCCCAGCCCCCCCAGGCCGGCGATCAGAATCCCCCGACGCCACCAGCTGTGCCAGCCCCGGGCCAGGATCCGCCGCACACGCCATCGCAGGGACCGCCGGGAGCTTCCCATAACTGCCTCCGTTCTGCTTTTCCATCGCGGGCGATCCAGAGAAGGCGAAGGGGCTTGGTCAGAGGGCTGTTTCGAGGAGGCATCTGGTGGGATTGGCCCCGCGTGGATCGCCCAGGCGACGACCTCGCTTTTCCATGATAAGTTTAACACAGACGGGTCTCCAGAGCCCGCTCACTCGCGCATGGAGAACTCCATGCGATGGATCCGCACGCTCTGGACGAGGCCAATGCCCAGGCACAGGGAGAGGAGGGCGCTTCCTCCGTAACTGATGAAGGGCAGAGGCAGGCCGGCGACCGGCATCAGTCCTACGTTCATCCCGATGTTGACCATGGCCTGGAAGGCGATCCAGGTGCCTACCCCTACGGCGATCAGCCGGCCATAGGTGTCTTCGGCCCTCCAGGCGGTCCGGAAAATCCGCTCGAGGATCCAGAGGTAGAGGATCAGAACGCTCAACGCCCCCACCAGGCCGAACTCTCCGGCCAGGACAGCGAAGATGAAGTCCGTGTGGCGCACCCGAAGGAACCCCCATACATTCTGCGGGCTCTGCCCCCATCCAGCCCCCCACAGGCCTCCGCTGCCGATGGTGATCAGCGCCTGCGTGAGATTATAGGACGTGTTGGGATCGGGCTGGAGGCCCAGAAAATGCAGGAGGCGTCCACGCATATAAGGCAGCATGATCGTCCAGGCCCCGAGGGCCAGAGGGGCGCTCATCAGGCCGACGGTGAAAAGATGGCGAAGGCGGATCCCCCAAGCGAAGAGCATGCCGGTGCCGATGGCCAGGATCACCACGGCCGTGCTCAAATTGGGTTGCAGGAAGATCAGCGCGGCCGGCAGGAGCAGATAGATAAAGGCCAGCAACACAGTGCGGAAGGAATCGCGTTCCTCCTCCCGATCGGCCAGGAAGCGGCCCAGGCTGAGGATCAGGAGGGGCTTCGCCAGCTCCGCAGGCTGGATGTTGAAGGAGGCGATCTCCAGCCAGCGGCGGACCGGGGCGATCTGGCTGCGGCCGGCGAGGAGGGCCAGGATCAGCAGGAGCAGGATGGCCATGTAGAGGAAGCGCTGAAAGGCCCCCCAGATCCGGTAGTTCACGGAGGAGGTCAGGAAGATCAACGCGATCCCGATCAGGCCGTAGAGGGCCTGCCGGCGGGGCGCATCCGCCAGATCCGGCGAGCGCAGCACCGCGCTGGCGATCGTGATGACGCCAAGGCTCATGAGCGCCATCACCCCGAGCAGCAACCCGCCGTCGAAATGGCGCCATTCCCTCAGCGGTCCCTGGAGCCGCCGGATCATGATCGGCTATGCCGGTTCCCGAGGGGGATATCCGCCACCAGCCGGCATTCCCACGCATCCTGGGTGACCGTGACCCGCACCTCTTCGGCGATGATGGGGACATGGCGGGAGAGGACGGCGATGATCTCATCCTTGATGACTTCCAGCAACCCGGGGGAGAGGTCGCTACGGTCGTGCACCAGGATGACTTGAAGGCGCTGTTTCGCGGTCTCGCGGGGCGAGGGCTGCCCCCGCAATCGATCCAGCCAGCTCATCGGCCACCTCCGCTGCGAACCAGCCGGCGCAACCAGCCCAGAACCCCCTGGCCGTCCTCCGAGAGGAAGAGGGGAACGGCCTCGCCCATCAGACGCCGGGCGATGGCCCGGAACGCCTGCCCCGCCGGCGATCGCTCCTCCAGCACAACCGGGGTGCCCCGATTGGTCGCCACAATCACCTGCTCGTCCTCCGGGATCACCCCCAGCAGCTCGATCGCCAGGATCTCCAGAACATCGGAGGTGTCCAGCATGTCCCCCCGGCGGACCATATCGGGCTTCAGGCGGTTGACGATCAATTTGGGGGCGGGCTTTCCCATCGCCTCCACCAGACCGACGACCCGATCCGCATCGCGAACGGCCGCGACCTCCGGGTTGGTGACCAGGAGGATGAGATCGGCGGGGGCCAGGGCGGTTCGGAATCCTTCCTCGATGCCCGCTGCGGAATCGATGAGGATGTAATCGAACTCCGGGCGCAGCTCCTCGCAGATGCGGACCATATCCTCGGGCTTCACAGCGGATTTGTCGCGGCTCTGGGCGGCCGGCATCAGGTAAAGGTCAGGGACCCGCTTGTCGCGGATGAGGGCCTGGCGGGTGCGGCAACGGCCTTCGACGACGTGCACGATATCGTAAACGATCCGGTTCTCCAGGCCCAGGACCACATCCAGATTTCTCAAGCCGATGTCCGCATCAATGCACACCACCTTCTTCCCGGCCATGGCCAGGGCCATCCCCACGTTGGCCGTCACCGTGGTTTTGCCCACCCCACCTTTGCCAGAGGTCACTGTAATCACCTGCGCGCCCATCGCGATCCTCCTTTTGCGGAAAAACCAGGAGACATGCCCTCGAAGGATGCGCTTCCCCCGAAAGCTACACCGCTCGTTCGCCCAGGAAACGCCCCAGCCAGTGTTCCCATCGGGAGAGAGGGCGCCATGGCTCGACGACGATCTGCCCGTTCTGGACCCTGGCCTGCTCGGGGATCGGCCGGCGATGCCCCTCCGGGGAGCGCGCGATGTAACGCCCAATGCGGAGCTGGATGGGGCGGAGTTCCAGGGCGTAAACGGCCGCTTCATCATCCCCTTCACAGCCCGCATGGGCGGTGCCCAGCAAGCGCCCCCACACGATGATATCGCCCGTGGCGGCGATCTCCGCCCCGGGGTGGATGTCTCCGATCACGCAGAGATGGCCTTCCACCTGCAGGTAATGGCCCGCCCGCAGGGTTCGATGGATCACCCAGGCGGGCTCCAGGGGAAGCTCCCGGGTTTCAGGGGCCCGCTCCAGCGCCGGGGATGGCTGCAATGGAAGGCCCAATCGTCGCACCAGCGCCTGGGTCACCGGATGATCGGTCAACACCCCGGTGAGCGTGAGGCCGAATCGGTTTAGGAGGGCCAGCAAGTTCAACAGATCAGCCTCCTCCAGCATCCGATCCCCCAGGACGACGACAGCCCGGCCGCCGGCGAAGAAACCCGGGTTCGCGGCCAGACGGGCTTCTAAAGCGCTCAGCATCTCCGGCCATGGCTCCGGGCCGAAAGAGAACCATAACGCATCGCCGATCCCTTTGATCGCCACCGGCTCTCTGGACATCACGGATCCATCGCCACAGGTGGTAGGACTTCTTAGCTGGGGCTCTGATCGGGAAGGCCGGCCTCCCAACCCCCCGGTGGCACAAGGATCCCGGGGAAGAGGAAGGGACAAGCCTTTCCCCACGCAGCCCACCTTCATTGAAAGCCCAGTTGAGTTATATTGCAAACGAATTGAAAAGGCAAGCCTTCGTAGGGAACGGCAAATGCACGGATTGGATTCCAGTGAGGGATATGTCGCGCGCCATGTTTGGAGGAATCCGAGAAGGTAGACATGAAGCTCTCCTGGAAGGCGGTAGAGGCCAGGGCAGACGTTACAAGCGATGGCCCTCCCCGCGCTCCTCTGGGCCAGTGGGATTGGCCATGGGGTCTCCCTGACGCCCATTCCATCGCGCCAGTCATGGTTATAATGAAGAAGGCGGCCCCTTCGGTTTCCATCCCCCTCGGGAGAGAAAGGCAATGCGCAGCTTGATCGCCCAACGTGTCGCTTCCATCCCGCCTTCCGGGATCCGCCGCTTCTTCGATATCGCGGCGACGATGAAGGATGTCATCAGCCTGAGCATCGGTGAGCCCGATTTCGTCACCCCCGAGCCGATCCTCCGGGCCGGCGTGGAATCGCTGTTACGGGGGGAGACCCATTACACCAGCAATTCCGGGCTGCTGGAACTGCGGGAAGCCCTGGCGGAGCATCTCGATCGCCTCTACGGCGTCTCTTACGATCCGGAGTCGGAGCTCCTGATCACCGTGGGGGTATCCGAGGCCCTCTACCTCGCCGTCAACGCCATCCTGGATCCGGGGGATGAAGTGATCATCCCCCAGCCTTGCTTTGTCTCTTATGCGCCGGAGGTCATCCTGGCCGGCGGCGTGCCGGTCACTTTCGCTACGCGGGTTGAAGAGGATTTTCAGGTCAATCCTGTCGATCTTGAAGCTCGCATTACGCCGCGCACCAAGGCGATCCTGATCGGCTATCCCAACAACCCGACCGGGGCGGTGATGCCGCGGGAGAAGCTCGCCGCCATCGCCGCCCTGGCGGAGAAATACGATCTTCTGGTGATCTCCGATGAGATCTATGACCGCCTGGTTTACGATGGAACCCATACGTGCTTCGCGTCGCTTCCCGGGGCGCGGGAGCGCACCATCTTGCTGGGCGGCTTCTCGAAGGACTATGCGATGACGGGATGGCGGATCGGGTATGCGGCGGCCCCGAAGGAGATCATGGCCGCGATGCGCAAGATCCATCAGTATACGATCATGTCCGCCCCCACCCCCTCCCAGTATGCGGCCCTGGCGGCCCTCCGGATCGGAGAGGAGTATGTGGAGCAGATGCGCCAGGAATACGATCGCCGCCGGCGGTTGATCGTGAAAGGGCTCAACGAGCTGGGCCTGACGTGTTTCGAGCCCAGGGGCGCCTTCTATGCCTTCCCTTCCATCTCCCGCACGGGAATGAGCGATGAGGAATTCAGCGAGCGCCTGTTGATGGAGGAGAAAGTCGCTGTGGTGCCAGGCAGCGCATTCGGCCTGGGGGGCGCGGGGCATGTGCGATGCTCTTATGCCACCGCTTACGAAAAAATCGAGGAGGCCCTGGAGCGTATCGCCCGCTTCATGAAGCGCTATGGTTGAGCATGATCCGTATCTGCGCCCGCGAGCCCCTGAAATCCGTAAGAGCAGTCGGTGGGGGGTTTTGGGAACGGAACGCCCGATCGAGCCGAGCGAGACGACGGGTTAACCCGCCTCCCGATGGATCCCCACATCGCGCCCCCGGATCTCCCGTCACCGCCCGATCGGGGATCCGGGGGCATCGGTGGGACTTCCAGGCCGCTCCGCCACAAAAATGGCGTCAAAAAGGGATGTGATGCCGGGACGCTCGAGGCAGCTCCCTTTTCGCCTCTGGATCACCAATCCTCTTCTTCTTCGTCCTCCTCCAGGGTGAGCTCCTCCCATTCTTCCTCTTCGTCGAAGCCCAGCTCCTCCTCTTCCTCCAGGACCTCTTCTTCCTCTTCCTCCCACTCTTCCTCTTCGGCCTGGGTATAGGTCAGGCAACCCATCTCGGGATCCAGCTCGATTTCATCGGCTGTGCACATGCCGGCTTCCAGATAAACGCAATCGACATAATGACATCGAATGCGCGGCATAGGCTCCTCCTGATCGGTAGAGTGATGTTCGATCAAATCAGTGTCCGATAGAGGCGGAATCCACACACCCCCAGCAGCAGGGTGATGAGGATCGCCGAGGTCACGCACCAGCTGCACCACGCATGGAGGACGAAGGCCTCAACGGCGGTGAGATACATGGAAAACAGCCAGCCTCCCAGGGCGATGGCGAAGGAGAACGCAACAGTCCACGTCTGGAGGGTGGCATGGCTTCCCCAGAAGGGAAGCGCAAGCGCGGCGAGAACCAGATAGGCCCCCAACCCCCAGGCGGCTACCGGGATCCCCAGGAGCTCTGCATAGGGGCTGTTGTTCACCACATCACAACCCCGGAAACCGATGCAGATCAGGCCCTCTCCGCGGACCTTGCTCCACGTGAGATACCCAGCCACCCCTGCCCCGGCCAGGGCCAGGGCCAGCTGAATGAGGGAGAGGGCATCCTTTCGCGCCGTTGCGACGTGTGGTGCCATGGTCCCTCCGCCGGGTCGAAGCTACGGACCCTGTCGCAGCAGGGTGTCGATATAGGTCTCGTAGAACGTCACATCGTAGAGCCCTTCAATCTTCTCGCCGTTGATGAAGAGGGTAGGCGTGGCCCGCACGCCCCGCTGGCGGCCGGCGTCGGCGGCGCTGCGAATGAAATCCCGGTATTTGCCGGAAAGCAGACAGCGCTCAAAGGCCCCGCGATCCAGCCCCACCCGGGTCGCAAAGCCGATCAGCCGGTCGTCGGAGAACCAGCCCAGGTTCTCCCCGCGCTGGTTGGCGAACACCATGTGCTCATATTCCCAGAACTTCCCCTGTTCCGCGGCGCAGGCCGCGGCCTCCGCCGCGCGGAACGATTCCGGCCCCAGGAAAGGGAAATACCGGAAAATATAGTATACCTTCCCGGCTTTCACGTATTTCTCATCCAGGCGCGGCGCCACCTCCCGCGTGTAACGGGCGCACACCGGGCACTGGAAGTCCGAATATTCCTCGATGATAATTTTGGCCTTGGAATTCCCCTTGTAGGGATAGCCATCCGGCGTCAAACCGGTCGGATAATCGACCGCCGCGACGGTTGCCCCCGGCCGGCTGGTCCATAGCTGGTATCCGATGAGGGCCGCAACCCCAAGGACCACCGCGGCGATGAGCAGCGCGAGCAGCGGGGGCGAGGGGGAAGCACGGATGGCTTTCGGATCCCGTTTGCTCATCAAGCCCTCCCCGGAGCAGCAGGTGGTGGAGCCTCCGACGCCCCAATCAAATCCTGCAAATCAACCCAGAATTCCGCCATGACGGTTGAGCCCGCAGGAAGCGTTCGAACGCCCTCCGGCAGGATCACCAGCCCGTTCGCCCGGGCCATGGCGCTCAGAATATGGGAACCCTGAAGCCCGCTCAGGCGGGCCTGGAACTGGCCGCCCTCATAAGTGATCCGCGCCCGGAAATAGGTCTCCCGCCCGTCGCTGGAAACGGGCTCGGCCAGGCGCACCGGGATGCGCGGGCGCTCCCAGCGAGGATAGCCGCCCATCCGGCGCAGAACAGGGCGGACGAACTGATCGAAGGTGATCATGGCAGAGACCGGGTTGCCCGGCAGCCCGAAGAACGGAATCCCTCGATAATGACCGAAGGCGAAAGGTTTGCCGGGGCGAATGCGGACTTTCCAGAGGCGGATCTCGCCGTGGCGCCCCACCACTTCCTTCACCCAGTCATAAACACCGACGGAAGCCCCCGCCGAGGAGACGATCAGATCCGGGCGGTGCACAACGGCTTCGTCCAGCCACCGTTGCAGATCCTCCGGGTCATCCCGGGCGATCCCCAGCACAATGGGCTCCGCTCCCGCCTCCAGCGCCTGGGCGGCCAGGGCGGTCCGGTTCGTTTCATAGATGCAGCCGGGCGGAAGCGGCCGGCCGGGCTCGATCAGCTCATCGCCGATGGCCAGCAGGGCCACTCGCGGGCGGCGATGGACCGGGATTTCGAAGCGGCCCAGGGCAGCCAGCAGGGCCAACGCGCCCGGCGTGAGCACCGTCCCCGGCTCCAGCGCGATGGTCCCTCGCGCCACATCCTCCCCTGCCGGGCGAACGAACTCGCCCGGTTGAACAGCCCGGAAAATCGTGATCGCGGGCGGAAGCGGGCGGCCCGGGCCCCCTGGATCATCGGTGTCCTCCACCGGGATCACGGCATCCGCTCCAGAAGGGAGCGGCGCCCCCGTCGCAATCCGCACCGCCGTTCCCGGTTCAATCCCTCCAGAGAACGGGCGGCCCGCGGCGGCCTCCCCCAGCACCCGAAGGCGGATGGGATGCTCCCGCCGGGCCCCCTTTGTGTCCGCCGCGCGAACGGCGTAGCCATCCATGGCCGAGTTGGGGAACGGTGGCAGGTCGTGCTCCGCCCGGATCGCTTCGGCCAGAACCCGTCCCATGGCTTTCGGCAGCGCGATGGATTCTGGAGGAAGCGGCCGGAATCCCTCCAGGATCATCTGGCGGGCTTCATCCACCTGCACCCATTCCTGAACAGCGGCCATCGGGCTCGCCTCCAACGGTTCCCGGACCGGATTCCCAACGATCCTGAGGGAAAAACGTCGGAGAAAACGCTTCGCGGTTGTCCAGCTCCAGGGCCGGCAGAGCGAATCCCCGGGGAAGATCCGCGACGCGGAGAGGCTGTTCGTCCCCGGCGTGCCGGATTTAGTGTAACGAGGGAGGAAAGGCCTGTCAACTATCCCGGGGATTTGGGCAGGGCTTTCCCGCTGCAGGAGCCGCTTGAGCGGCGACGGAGGGGGCGGATCCGAGCGGAGAGCGGGAGGGGCCGTGACCTAAGAGGATACCCTCACTCCCTTGCCAGGCTCGAGCCGGGCTCCAGATCTCACAGCGCGAATATGCATTCCAGCAACCGGCGGGTTTCCCCCTTCAGATCCGGCATCTCCCCCGGAGGCCCGACACACGCCGGGCATCCCCGCTCACACGGGCAGCGCTTCACCACCTCCAGGGCCGCTTCCAGCAGGGCCCTATGGACGGCCCAGAGATGGGCGGCGAACCCCACGCCGCCGGGAACGTCTTCATAGAGCAGGACGGTGGGGCCACTGGTTTCCTGGCCCGCTGGATCCACCAGGAGGCCGAGATCCGCCGGATCACTCATCAGGAAAATCGGGGCGAGGCCATGGAGCAGATGGGCCAGGCCGGAGAGGGCGCTGCGCGTCCCCAGCCTCTGCTCCAGACGCCGGTGGCAGCGCCGGCAGACGGTGATCAGGTTCTCCAGGGCATGGGCCTCCGCAGGATCCCGGAAGGCCCGCAGGGGCCGCAGGTGATGGACATCGTGGGCATGCCCCGGCGGCTCCGGAGCGCCGCACACCCGACAACGGTAGCCATCCCGGGCCCGGACCTGGCGGCGGACCGCTTCCCATTCCGGCCCGTAATCGAGGGGGCCGATATGAATCCCCTCTTCCTTCAGACGCTCCACCAGCGCCAGCTCGATGGTCAGCCACCACGCGGCCGTGGGCAGGATCACCTCCGGGGTTTCCACTTCCGCCCACCCCAGGAGCTCCCCGCCCGGCCATCGCAGGCGCCGATAGCCCACCACCTGATGCACGATGGTCACCTCGCCCCACGCGCAGATCCCCCAGGGCTCCACGCGGCGCGACCGCTCCGCATCGAGATGCCAGCGCGCCTCCACGATCGGCTCGGTGACCTCATCCCCTTCGAAGGGCTCCGCGATGGCTTCCCCCTGCTCCCAATCCACGGAAACGATCCGGTAGGCCGCACCCTCGTGCAGATACACGGCGCCCGGATGGACCAGCCGGGGGGCCGAGGGGCGGTCCATCTCGCCGATGATCCCCCCGCCCTTCCCCGCGCCCAGCCGGATCCTCACCCGATCCCCCGTGCCGGTCCGCAGGTTGACTTCCTGCGCCGGGTAACGGTCCGCCGCAAAATATACGCGCCCGTCCGTGGGGTTGCGGTAGAGGGGCTCTCCATCGGCGATCAGCCGATCCACGACCCAGCCCGTATCCAGCGTGCGGGCGAAGGGCTCATCCGGGCCCAGGGGCCACTCGAACGCGGCGCAACGCAGATGATCGGCCAGGATCGCCAGGTTGTCCGGATCAAAGCGGGCGGCCTCGGGGGGATTTCGCAGGAGGAATTCCGGATGGCCCGCGAGGTATTCATCGAGGGGAGTGGCCGTGAGGACCATGAGGGCGACGCTCAGGGGCGCCCGCCGGCCCGCCCGCCCCGCCTGCTGACGGACCGAAGCGATGGTCCCCGGATACCCGACCATCACACAGGCCTCCAGGGTTCCGATGTCCACCCCCAGCTCGAGGGCGTTGGTGGCGATGACCGCGCGGATCCGTCCTTCCCGCAATCCCTTCTCGATGGCCCGGCGCTCCTCCGGGAGATATCCCCCCCGATACCCGTGGACCTCCTCCGGATCCCCGCCCCGCTCCGCCCAAGCGGATCGCACCATGCGGAGGAGGCGCTCGACGGCCATGCGCGAACGGGCGAAGGCGATGACCGGGATCCCATGCTCGAGGAACGTCTGGATCAGGCCGGCGGCCGCCGTCAGGGCGCTCTGGCGCAGGCCGCTGGCCGCATCGAGAAGCGGCGGGCGATACAGGATGAAATGGCGCTCGCCATAGGGGGCCCCGTCCTCCTCGATGACATGGACCGGCCCCTCGACCAGCCCTTCAGCCAGCTCCCGGCCGTTGGCGACGGTCGCGGAGGCCAGGAGGAACTGGGGAGAGGCGCCGTAAGCGGCGGCCAGGCGCCGCAGCCGCCGCAGCACGTTCACCATGTGGCTGCCGAACACCCCTCGATAGACGTGGGCTTCATCGATCACCACAAAGCGCAGATGGCGCAGAAACGTCCCCCAGCGGGGATGCTGGGGAAGGATCCCCAGGTGGAGCATATCGGGGTTGGTCAGCAGCAGACGCCCGCGCTCCCGGACGAACCGGCGGGCCTCGCCGGGCGTGTCGCCATCGTAAGGGAGCGCGGCGGCCGGAAGCCTCATGGCGGAAAGCCAGGCGCGGAGCACCGCGAGCTGGTCATGGGCCAGGGCTTTGGTGGGGTAGACCAGCAGGGCCGTGGCCTGGGGATCCTCGCAGAGGGCCTGCAGGATCGGGAGCAGAAAGGCCAGGGTCTTCCCGGAAGCGGTGCCGGTGAACAGGGCCACGTGGGCCCCCGCGCGGGCCGCGCGATAGGCCTCGGCCTGATGGGTGTAGAGGGCGGAACACCCGGCCTGCCGGAGCGCCTCCCGCCATCGGGGATGGAGGTCCTCCGGGATCGGCGCCCACTGGGCCTCCCGGGCCGGCGCCCAGGCCCAGGCCGCAACCCGCCGGCGGAACGCCGGGTCCTGCCGCCAGCGTCGCAACAGGGCGGCCAGAGGCGTAGTCTCTTCATTCCGCCACAAGCGGCGCTCCCTCCAGATGCAACAGCCATCGCTTGAGATGACGGCCCCCGGTGTAGCCGCCCAGACGGCCATCGGCGGCGACCACCCGATGGCAGGGGATCAGGATGGGCAGCGGATTGGCCCCCAGGGCCTGGCCCACCGCCCGGGCCGCTCCGGGCTGTCCGATCCGACGGGCCAGCTCCCGGTAGGTGAGGGTCTGCCCATAGGGGATGCGGGCCGTCTCCATCCACACCTTCCGCTGGAACGGCGTGCCCTCGGGATCCAGCGGCACGGTGAACGCCCGCCGCTTGCCCTGCAGATACTCCAGGATCTGGGCCACGGCCTGCGCTGCCAGTCCCTCTTCCCGGCGCTCCATCTCCGGGTCGAGCGCCCGCACCCTCGCCCACTCCGCCTCCCCGTTTTCGCCAAAGATCACCCGGCGAACCCCGCGGGCGCTCGCCACCACCCATAACGTCCCCAGGGGGGTCCCCTCGGCCATCGACCAGTGCATGCCTCCCTCCGAACCCAGAACTCCAGGCGACGGTGGCTCTCCTCTTTATGATAATCCCAAGGATCCCGGAAGACGCCGGATGGGATCTCCACAGCGGGCCTTCTCTTCCTGAAGCCATGGCATGGGCTTCTGGAAGCCGCCTTACAATCGGCGGGCGGAATCCCGGATTTCCGTCCCTCTTCCCATGTTTGCTAAAATGCCCTCTGCGCTGAACCTCATCTTGGGGCATCCTTTAGACCGCAAGGAGGATCCATGCGCAGAATCGGCGGCTGGCTGCTGGGAGGCGGGATCGGATTGTTCCTGATGGGCATGGCGATGGGGAGCCTCCCATGGCCCGGGCCCCACGCCCTGGCGCAGGCGCAGGTCACCGCCACGCCCCGCCCGGATGGCTCCATCGTCCACACGGTGGAAGCGGGCGACACGCTCTTCGGCCTGGCCATGCTTTACGGGACCACCGTGGAGGAGATCAAGGCCCTCAACGGCCTGGAGTCCGATTTGCTGGTGGTGGGCCAGGAGCTCCTGATCCGCCCTCCCCAGCAAAGCGCCCCCTCGCCCGCTTCGACCCCGACCCCAGCATCAGGGGAGCGGCGCCTGGGAACGCTGTGCACCGGCGCCTTTGAGGACCGGAACGGCAACGAAACGAAAGACGAGGGGGAGCCCTGGATCGCGGGGATCCCCATCCATCTGATCGATGGCCATGGATGGAAGACGACGCTGATCTCAGAGGCCGGCCAGGCGACATGCCTTCGGGATCTCGAGCCAGGCTATTACGTGCTCGCGCTGGAGAGCCCGACCGGCTATGCGCCTTCCGGGCCCACTCGACGGGAGATCTGGTTGCCGTGGAACGCGGAGACGACCGTATGGTTTGGATTCCAGCCCTCCGCCGGGCCTGCCACGCCCACCCCCTCCCCGACCCGCGCGCCGTCCGCGCCCGCGGGACCGGATCTCTCGGCGCTCGGGCAAGGATTGCTCATGGCTGCCGGATTCCTGGGGTTGCTGCTGCTGGGCGTCTTCATCGGCTATCAGGTGGGGCAGCAACGCGCCCGGGAGCGTTAATACGACAGCCGCACCCGGCCTTCAAGTAGGGCAACTGCTTGCAGTTGCCCTACTACGGGAACGGGGAGGAAAGGGGGTAGCGTATGACCTGGACGGCGATCGTTCTGGCCGCAGGGCGCAGCACCCGGTTTCAGTCCGAGCGGCCGAAAGTGGTGCACCCTCTGGCGGGCCGCCCGATGATCCGGCACGTCCTGGAGGCCCTGCAGACGGCCGGATGCTCCACCCCACCGGTCGTGGTGATCGGCCCGTCCGCTTCGGAAGTGCGGGAAGCTGCCGGACCCGGTGCCCGGTTTGCGACCCAGCCCGAGCCCCGGGGCACCGGCGATGCGGCGCGCTGGGCGGAGCCGATCCTCCGGGGAGAGGTCGACCATATCCTCATCACCTATGGGGATCTGCCGCTGGTGCGCCCCGAGACCTTCCGCCGGCTGATCGAAGCCCATCAGGCCCGCGGGGCGACCCTGACCTTCCTGACCGCCCATCGAGCGGACCCCACGGGCTACGGGCGGGTGATCCGGGATCCGGAAGGGAGGGCGCTCCGGATCGTGGAAGAGGCGGAAGCCGACCCGGAGGAACGACGCCTCCCGGAGATCAACGTCGGCGTTTACGTCATCCGCGAGCCGTGGCTCTGGCCCGCCCTCGCCCGCCTGCAGCCCAGCCCGGCGAAAGGGGAGATCTATCTCACCGACCTGGTCGCCCTCGCCGCCGCGGAGGGGGCACAGGTGGAGACCGTCGCCCTGGAAGATCCCGACGAAGCGCTGGGGATCAACACCCGGGTGCAGCTGGCGGAGGCCGAGCGCATCATGCGGCGGCGGATCAACACCCGATGGATGCTGGAGGGCGTCACCCTCCTGGATCCCGAACGGGTTTACATTGAAGCCGGCGTGCGCATCGGGCCGGACACGGTGATCTACCCCGATACCTATCTGGAGGGGGAAACCCGGATCGGCCGCCGATGTCGCATCGGGCCCAACACCATCCTGCGGGACGCGGTGCTGGGCGATGATTGCATCGTGGAGGCCTCGGTCGTCGAAGGCGCCGTGCTGGCCGATCGCGTCCACGTGGGGCCCTTCGCCCATCTGCGACCGGGGACCCGGCTGGCGGAAGAGGTGCATGTGGGGAATTTCGCGGAGATCAAGAACAGCGTCGTCGGCCCGCGAACGCGGATGCATCACTTCGGCTACCTGGGGGACGCCACGGTCGGCGCGGACGTGAACATCGGCGCGGGGACCGTCACCTGCAATTACGATGGGGTGCGCAAGCATCCGACGGTCATCGAAGATGAGGCGTTCATCGGCAGCGACACCATGCTCGTGGCGCCGGTGCGGGTGGGGCGGAAGGCCAAAACCGGCGCCGGGTCCGTGGTGACCCGCGATGTGCCCCCGGAGACCTTGGTTTACGGCGTCCCGGCCCGCCCCCGCCCCTCCCCGTAGCCGCAGGCGAGGCATCCCTGCGCCCCGCCTTCCCTCCGGGTTGCTTCCCGCCGATGGCCGCATTACAATGGTTTACAACATCCGCCAGCACCCTGGCGAGCGGGGTTGGATTGATGAAGCGCCACCCGATCGTCTCCCTACCGATGATGAGGAGATCCCCTCTACGGTCGGGGGCCTGAGGCCCCCCCGACGAGCGGGTTGCCCTTTGCCCGCAGACCGCCGGCCTCGGCCGGCGGTCTTTGTTTATGGAGCAGGCGGATTTCGACTCCATGGAGGAGGTGCCGGATGGCGGAAAAGGTCCTGGTCTGCGTGGCATGGCCGTATGCGAACGGCCCGCTGCATCTGGGCCACATCGCCGGAGCCTACCTTCCGGCCGACATCTTCGCCCGCTATCACCGCCTGAAGGGCAACCGGGTCCTGATGGTCTCGGGGTCGGATTCCCATGGAACCCCCATCACCGTTCAGGCGGATCGGGAGGGCGTGCCGCCCCGGACGCTGTTCGAGCGCTATCATCAGGTCTTCCTGGAGACCTGGCAGAAATACGGCATCTCCTTTGATCTTTTCACCCACACCGATACGGAAAACCATCACCGGGTCGCCCAGGACATGTTCCTGCGCCTTCTGGAGAAGGGCTATCTCTTCAAGCAAACCCAGCGCCAGTTCTACTCGGAGGTCTCGCGGCGCTTCCTGCCGGATCGTTACATCGAGGGGACGTGCCCGATCTGCGGCTATGAGCGGGCCCGGGGCGATCAATGCGAGCGATGCGGGACGCTTTTAGAAGCCACCCAGCTGATCCATCCTCGCAGCCGGATCGACGGGAGCGTGCCGGTGTTGCGGGAGACCGAACATTATTTCTTCAACCTGCCCGCCTTCACCGAGCCCCTCCTGGCCTATCTGCGCGACAAAGGATACTGGCGGCCCAACGTGCTCGCCTTCACCCTCAATTACATCCGGCAGGGGCTCCAGCCGCGCCCCATCACCCGCGACCTGGACTGGGGCATCCCGGTTCCCCTAGAGGGGTTTGAGGGGAAGGTGCTTTACGTGTGGTTCGAGGCCGTCATCGGCTATCTCTCGGCGACCATCGAATGGGCCTCCCTTTCCGGAAACCCGGAGGCCTGGAAGGACTGGTGGTATGATCCGGGGGCCAAAATCGTCTATTTCATCGGGAAGGACAACATCCCCTTCCACACCATCATCTGGCCCGCCCAGCTCCTCGGCACCGAGCGGCTGTATGAGGAGGATCCCTCCAAACGCTTCACCCTGCCTTACGATGTGCCGGCCAACGAATTCCTGAACCTGGAAGGGGACAAATTCTCCACCAGCCGCAACTGGGCGGTCTGGGCCCTGGACGCGGCGGAGCGTTACGCAGTGGACGCCATCCGCTATTACCTGACGGCGATCATGCCGGAGACCCAGGATGCGGAGTTCCGCTGGATCGATTTCATCCGCCACAACAACGAAGAGCTCCTCTCCATCTGGGGGAACCTGGTCCACCGCGTCCTCACCTTCGCGGCCCGCCATTTCCATGGGGAAGTGCCCATGCCGGGCCTGATGGAGCCGCGGGACGCCGAGATCCTGGCCCGGATCGATGTGTCCTTTGAGACGGTGGGGCGGCTGATCGAGGGCTGCCGCTTCCGGCAGGCGCTGGAGACCGTAATGGGTCTGGCCGCGGAGGTGAACCGTTATCTCAATGAGCGCGAGCCATGGAAAGAGATCCGGGAAGATCGAACCCGGGCGGGGACAACCGTCTACGTGGCATTGCGGGCGATCGACAGCCTCAAGGTGATGCTCGCGCCCTTCCTCCCCTTCTCCAGCCAGCGGGTCCACGAGATGCTGGGGTATGAAGGGGACCTGGTGGGGCGCCTGATCGTCCGGACTGTGGCGGAGCGGACGCGGGAGCACCTTGTCCTCACCTACGAAGCCGATCCCCGGGTCCGCTGGGAGCCCAGCCGGCTGCCGCCGGGCCAGCGCCTGCGGGAGATCCGCCCGCTGTTTGAGAAAATCGACGAGGCGCGGGCGGAAGAAGAACGGGCCCGCCTGGGACAACCGACGGCGTGACCGACCCTTTGCGCCGATGGAAATCGGCCTTCATGGGCGCTTCGCCGGCACCAAAAACCCATCGGCCCCTCACGCCGATTGGAAATCGGCCTCGCGAGGCGCTTCGCGCCCCGCGTCGGCCTCCGCCGATGCACCGGCCGGCGCAGGCCGGCCATCGGCCGAAGGCCCCCAAAGGTCGAATTCATTCGACGCTTCCCGGGGCGCTCAGATCACGTTGTATTCCGCGGAACGACCTGCGAGGGCGAAGCGCTCCCATCGGAGCGGCGCGATATCCAGCGTATGGGCCTGGCCGTCCAGGATCTCCTCGGCCATGAGCAGGCCGGCGATCGGGCCGTGCATCACCCCGTGGCCGCTGAAGCCCGCCACCACATAAAAGCCTTCCACCGCCGGAACGCGCCCGAGGATCGGGTGGGCATCCGGGGTCACCTCATAGAGGCCGACCACGCGCGCCCGCACACCCGCGCGCTCCAGCAGCGGCATCCGCGCGATGGCCGCTTCCATATGGACCAGCTCCCATGCCGGGTCCAGCTGTTCGTTGAACCCGGGAGGCTCCGCCCGGTTCGACATGCCGGTGAGGATCCCCTCCCCTTCCCGGTGGAAATAGAGGCTTTGAGCGAAATCGATCACCATGGGGAAATCGGGCGGGATCTCCGGGATGGGCGTGGTGATGAGATACTGACGCCGGTAGGGGAGAATGGGAAGCTCCACCCCCACCATCTGCCCGATCGAAGCGGCCCAGGCGCCTGCAGCGTTCACCAGGATCGGTGTGGCGATCTCGCCGGCGGGGGTTCGCACCGCCTCGATCCGCCCGCCCCGGGTTCGGACCCCGATCACGGGGGTATGCGTGAAGAGCTGCCCGCCGAGGCGGCGGGCGCCGGACGCATACCCATTGACCAGGTCCATGGGGCTGAGGAGGCCATCGCGCGGGCAAAACGTTCCGGCGATCACGTCCTCCAGGCGCATCATGGGGAGCCGGCGGCGGATCTCCTCGCCTGCGAGCCATTCGGTGGGCACGCCGAGGCGGCGTTGCAGCGCCACCTGGTCGCGGAACGCGGCGACATCCTCCTCCCGAGTGAGGAGGAAGAGATAGCCGCAGAAACGCATCTCGAGGGGCGCGCCGGGGTCCTCGGGGAAGCGTTCCATCATCGCCACGCTGAGGAGAGAGAGGCGGATATGGATCTCGGTGGCGAACTGATGGCGGAACCCGCCGGCGGCCTTGCTGGTCGAGCCACAACCGAAGAAAGGACCCTTCTCCAGGACGACCACTCGCAAGCCGGGGGACTTCTTGAGGAGATGATAAGCCGTGCTCAGGCCCATCACCCCGCCCCCAGCGATCACCACATCCGCTGCAGCCGGCAAGGTCATAGGAGCGCCTCCGGGATTCGAAGATCGGTTTGAGCGGGGCCTGCCGGAACAGAGCGGCCGGCGTTCCGAGCTCCTTCGAAATCCGGGCCCCGAATCTCCAGCGGAGCAGTGGATGAGCGGTCCCAGTCGGTCAGGCAACCCCTCGGCCTCCGGAAGGATTTCCCCCACCGCTTCACGCCTGCGATCCTCCCGGTAAGAAAAACCCTGCGTTATCTTCCCTCAAAAATCTTCCGCGGACCCCCTGAGGATTTCCGGCGATCGGGGGTCCACGGGAGCCCTCTAAAAGACCCCGTTTCAACACACCTTTTCCTGCCCCATCC
>NZ_DAOUCJ010000002.1 GCF_034432235.1 Thermoflexus sp.
CGGAGAAATTGCGCAGCCTTGGACATGGGCGGAACCACCCGTTCATCGTAATGCTGGGCGGCTCCAAAGACCAGCCGGACCTCCGGGTGATGCCGTAGAACTCGCTCCATGGCTTCGCCCATCCCCAGGTGTGAGACTGCGGTTTTGAGCGTTAAAAAATTATACGGGGAGGGGGGAAGGATGTCAAATCACCCAGTTCAGGCCGGGAACGGGGACCATCGCCGTGGGACTTCCCATGGGGGCACCAGCGGGGAGAGCACCCGAGGGGATCCGGGGCGTCGCTCCGCGAGGAAGGGACGGATCCCCCGGAGGCCCGCCCGTCGTCCCTCCAGAGCCCAGCGATCCCTATGGCGCAGCAGGGCATATCCGAGTGCCAGGAGATCATATAGAAAGATGAGCGGCAGATCCTCTGCGGGAGCGTTCTTGACCGCCAGCCACACCTTATTGCGCCCCAGCAGGAAACGGTGCAAGGGAGCGCCCTCCCCCAGGCTGGCGCTGGTGAGATGGTGGACCCGTGCTCGGGGAACGTATATGCACCGCCAGCCGGCGATCTGCGCTCGCCAGGCCAAATCCACATCCTCCAGGTAGGCGAAGAAGCGCCCATCAAATCCTTTCAGCGCCTCCAGCATAGCGCGCCGGTAAAGGGCCGCCCCCGCGGAGGCCCCGAAGACCTCCGCCGGGGCCTGTGCTTGCGCCACCGGATGCCCGCGCAGGCGATCCCAGGCGATGGCCGCCCGGTCGATGGCGATCCCCGCGCTCTGAACGATATCTGGCCGGTGGGCGAACACCATGAGACTGGCACAGGATCCGATCTCAGGACCCGCTTCCATGGCCTCCAGAAGGGATTCCAGCCACTCCGGCTCCGGGAAGGCGTCGTCATTCAGCACGGCCACATAGGGAGCCCGAGTCATCCAGATCCCCTGGTTCACCGCTGCCGCAAAGCCCAGGTTGATCGGGTTCCGATGGAAGCGCAATGGAAGCTCCGGCGGGGAAGAGAGCTCCAGAGACGGGCCGCCGTTTTGAATGAGCACGACCTCCAACGGACGACAGGTCTGGCGGGAGAGCGCCTCTAAACAGCGCGGAAGCCACGCTGCCCCCCGCCATGTGGGGATCACCACGCTGACCGGAGCGAACGCCCGCATTCGAGCGGCGATCCTAACCTAAGAGAAGTTCCTGATAAATCCGTTCCAGCGCCTGAACGTGCGCCTCGACGGAGAGGAGAGACACCGGGCCAGGCAGGTCCAGAGACCGCAGGCGTTCAGGGTTTCGCACCACACGCTCCAGGATCCGCAAGAGGGCTTCCTCGTCCCCCGGCGGGAATGTATAGCCGTTGACGCCGTCCATCACCACCTCCGCCAGCGCCCCAACCCGGGACGCGACCACCGGGACGCTGTGGGCGAGAGCTTCCCGGGCGACCCGGGAGAACGTCTCCGGGCTGAGGGAGGGGATCACCAGGAGATCCAGCTGCGCATAAACCCGGGGTCGATCCTCGGGGGGGAAGGGGCCGTGTATATGCACCCGGGGATCCTGTCGAATCTCCGCCTGGAGGGAGCGCGCGTAAGGATGAGCGGGATCGAAGGGTCCGAAAAGATGCAACGAAACATGATCGCCGGGGAGACGGCGAAAGGCCTTCAGGAGCAGGTGGACGCCCTTTTGGGGCTGGAACCATCCGATATATCCGATGCGCAGGCCTATATCCGCCGGGGGCTTTCGCTCCGCGATGGAATCTCCCTCCGGGAGGGCAATGCCCAGCGGAAGCACCTGAATTTCTGCCTCCCTCCAGCCATTTTGCATGAACGCCTCACGCACGAAAGCACTCGGGGCCAACAAAAGCCGACACCCATGACAGGCAGCCTGAAACGCGCGGTGGCGCAACTGGAAGCTTTCCTCCCCCTCGGAAGGCCATGGCAAAAAGGGCGCGCCTCCTCGACGACGCGCCCACCAACGGCGGATCGACGGAGGCACCCATAGGCTTAGGCGACGAAGCCAGGTCAGGAGGCCGCTCCCCTCTCCGGAACCGAAGACGCAACGCACGCAATCCCCACCCCGGAAAGGTCCTGGGCAGACCCGGCCCCAGCGGTCCATCAAGTGCACCCGATGGCACAGGGGCCAGAAATCATGCAGGCTCATCAGGGTCGGATAACCCATCCGGCCCGCGATTTCCGGCAGGCGAGCAGATAGCGCGATCAGATGTTGAAAATGGACGAGATCCGGGCGGACCTCCAAAAGGATTTCCCGGAACAAAATTTCGATCCGATCATCCTCGTATAAGTGTGAGAAGCGTGTGGCGTTTTTGAAGTCGTTGACCACTCGGAGAACCGGAATACCATGAACTTCATCCCGGAGGAGCGTATAGTCCGGTCGGCTGAAATCGCTTTCCCGACAGAAGACCCATACGTCATGGCCGCGCCGCTGCATTGCCAGCGCCACCTCATACGTGTAAACCTCCACACCTCCCAGGGCGGTGGGCGGGAATCCGTTCGCCACGTAAAGCAGCCGCACGGCCTACCTCCGCACCATCGGGATCCAGATCGAATAAACGCGATCCACCACCTCGATGGTGAAGGGGAGCGTTCGTGAGAGCCCGGGCCCCTGGATCCGCACGCTCCCGGTATAGAGCCCCGAGGGGGTGTTTGCCGTTTGGATGCGCAACGATGAAGCCGCCCATGGTGGGTTCCAGAGCTCCCCCTGCAGGGTCCCGGAGATCCCAGGAGACAGCATGGGGGTGAGGGTGAGGGGAACGGTGTATCCGATGCCCGTGATCGAGACCACCGCCCTGCCTGTAGGGGGGAGGAGGAGAAAGTTCGGCGCGAGCGTGAAGGGATCGCCTCCGCAGAACCGGCCGGGGGGCGTGGCAGCGGACAGGGCTGGCAAGGTGGTCGTGTAAACAGGATCCCCTATTGCGTCCCGATACGCGGAAGTCCAGGCTCCGCTCGAAGGCGGCAACGGCTGGACCGACCCATCCTGGGCTGTGCTGGTGGTCACCCGGAAATCCGCGCTGTTCGGATCGGCATAGGCGTAATCGTTGAACCACTGGATGACGCGCAGGAAAGGATAGGAGGGCGCCCGGCTGTAAGCATCCCGGATCCATGCTGCCTTGGAAAACGTCACGCCATCTCCCTCCACCGAGCCGATCTCGGCGATGATCTGAGGCTTTGGATAGGAGCAGGCCAGATCCTTCAGGACCGCGTCATAGAGCTCAGGGAACGTGCGCCAGATCCCCGGAGGGCGGGTCGTATACCAGTTGTATCCGCTTAAGCCGATCCAATCCACCACATCATCGCCGGGGTAATAAGCGTGCAGATCGTTCCATGAATCGGGGGGATTGCTGGCATAATTCGGGCTCCACACCCACTCCACGTTGGAAACCCCCTCTTCCTCGAAGATCCGGTGGACATGTCGCCAGACGGCCACATAGAGCGAGGGGTCCGCGCCGATATGCCCGACCCACCATGGGGAATCCGAGATGTTCATTTCATGAGCGAAACGGATCAAAAACCGCTCCGGCCGCGCTTTCAAAGCCTGAGCGAAACCCCGAATGTAGGGATCGCATTTCCCGTTCAAAATATCTGGAAGGGGGATGGCCCCCAAGTAATCCTGCGCACATCCGGTTGCCTGCCGGCCGTGAAGAGGCTGCCACGTGAGCATCACGGCAGGCCGCGCGGAGACGGGAAGGGTGTTGCTGATCGTGTTCAAGAGATAGGGGTCAAAGTAACGCT
Organism: Thermoflexus sp.; assembly: GCF_034432235.1. Classification (NCBI taxonomy): domain Bacteria; kingdom Bacillati; phylum Chloroflexota; class Thermoflexia; order Thermoflexales; family Thermoflexaceae; genus Thermoflexus; species Thermoflexus sp. The sequence continues at coordinate 3,720 of NZ_DAOUCJ010000002.1, forward strand.
CTAACCCGGAGGCGTTCGGATTGCCCTGCCAGTCCATGAAATACATCACCACCGCAGGGCGTTTGCCCACCAGGTTGCTGAAATTCAGGATCTCCTGGCCATAGTTCAGCGTAGGCCGGAGATGGATCGCATGGGCCAGGCCCAGGACCTGGGCCGGGCCGGAAGGAGGGAGAGTGGACCCGTCGAGGCCGAGTCCTTCCCAAGCCCACCCGGCTCTCCAGGTGTAAATGGAAATCCCCAAGAGCCCCAAAACCCCCATGCGCGGGAGCACCGACCGGATGCCCATGCAGAACCCCCTTGCGAATCAAATGCGGCGGACACGTTCCTGTCGGGACAGATAACGCCCCCACTTGGGTCGACGGGGAAGCCCACGGATCCCACAGTAAGTGCCGAGCCCGACGGCCAGATGCCAAGCGGGGCTGTAAAGCATCCAGAAAAGACGACGCTGAAGGGGTTGCTCGCGGAAGTGCGGATGACGCCAGATGAACCGCCAATCTTCCCAACTCTCCCGGATCGCCCCTCGCAACACCGCCTGGAGGCCAAAGCCCCGGTATGCGGGCGGGTCGAAACGCTCCCGGAAAGCCGCCGCATAGTCCGCGTTCTCCCGGAAGAGCTCCAATAACCCATAATCGTGGGAATGAAAAACCCGGGACCGAGGCTCAAACACAAGGGCGTAGCCAGCGAGGAGGACGCGCTCCGCCCAATCCGCATCCTCCCCAAAGGGGAGAGGGCGGAAGGGGATCTGCGCCCACACCGAGCGCCGGATGGCCGAACTGGTATTGGAGAAGTAAATATAAAAGAACCGATTGGCCTCGAAATCGGCCCGGGAAGCCGGCATTCGCTTCACCAAGCGTTCCGTCCCTCCCGTCTGCCATCGGGTGAGCAGCTGGCGCACCAGCGAGGGGCACGCGCTCGGTCGGGGCAGATGGCGGCTGAACACACCCGCCACCTGCTTGTCCTCCTGCATCGGTTGGATCAAGGCATTCAACCACTCCTCATCGGCCGGGGTTGCATCCTGAGATAGATAAACCAGATAGCACGTATCCGGATGAGCCAGCCGGGCTCCCAGATTACGAGTCTCCCCGTGATTGAACTCATGGGGGGGGATCTCGACCAAGCGCACCGGGTATCGATTCAGGATCTCCTTGGAACGATCACGGGATCCGGAATCGATTGCCAGCACCTCGAAGGGCAACGCCACGCGCTGGGCAAAGATCCCCTCCATGACCTCCTCGAGGTAACGCTCACCGTTCTTGGTCAGCAAAATGATCGTGATTCGCTCCTTCATAAGAAGGCGCGCCCCCAGATCCGATAGATCCGGTTCAGCATTCGAACGATCCGACCCCGTCGGACAGCCTCCAGATGCGCCCGCAAGGCTGCATACTCTGAGCGCAAGCGATCGTTCTCTACGCGAAGCCCGATCCAATGCAACGCCCTTCGTCGGGCATGGGGCGCATCCGGAGCCATGTGGGGCTCTCGAAGGAAGGCCTCAATCGGTCGAACCACAACAGACCACCGCAGACGATCGCGCAGAGGCATGGTCTGTCGAGCCAGCTGCTCACGAGAAGGCGGATTGTCCAGCCAGCTTAACAATGCATCCGCAACCGCGCAGGGGTCACGGGGAGGAACCACACGGGCCAACCCATGGGTCTTCATCAAATCCGCCAGCTCATCCCCAGCGCTCAGCACACACGGTAGAGAGGCCCAAAGGTAATCCAGCGAACGAGCCCGCACCGCATAACGGCTTTCCAGCGGATGATCATGGAGGCTGATCCCTACGTCCGCCTCCAGCAAATAAGGCCCTCGCCGATCATAAGGAATCCAATCCAAGAAAAACACATATCGGCCCAGCCAACCTTTTTCCTGACACCACCGGAGAAATTGCGCAGCCTTGGACATGGGCGGAACCACCCGTTCATCGTAATGCTGGGCGGCTCCAAAGACCAGCCGGACCTCCGGGTGATGCCGTAGAACTCGCTCCATGGCTTCGCCCA
>NZ_DAOUCJ010000003.1 GCF_034432235.1 Thermoflexus sp.
ACAATGTGAACCTGCGGGTGCGGCTGATTGCGCCGGTGGCCATTGAGGAGGGGTTGCGGTTCGCCATCCGGGAAGGCGGGCTCACCGTCGGCGCCGGCGTCGTCACCAAAATCCTGGATTAGATGAAGGTTTCAGGTCTTTAGGTTCGTGATCCCAGATCCCTATGGTGAGGCCTATGGCCAAGCAGCGATTGCGCATCCGTCTGAAGGCATACGATCACCGGATCCTGGATGAATCCGCTCGCCGGATTGTGGAGGTGGCAGAGCGCACCGGCGCGCGGGTGATCGGTCCGATCCCGCTTCCGACGAAACGGGAACGGTTCACCGTGATCCGCTCGCCGTTTATCGATAAGGATTCTCAGGAACATTTCGAGATCCGCACCCACAAACGGCTGATCGATGTCCTCGATCCGGATCCGAAAACCATCGATCAGCTGATGCGCCTGAACCTTCCAGCAGGCGTGGATATCGAAATTAAGATTTGATGGGTGGGTGGATCTGGGGGATGATGGGCCGGGACAGGCGACCAGTCCCCACGGGAGGCTAACCCATGAAAGGCTTGCTGGCGCGCAAAATCGGAATGACTCAGATGTTTAATGAGCAAGGCGAAGTGGTCCCGGTGACGGTTCTCCGGGCCGGGCCCTGTTATGTGACGCAGCTCCGGACGCCGGAGCGGGATGGGTATGCTGCCATCCAGCTGGGCTTTGAGGAAACCAAGCCCCGACGGTTGACCCAGGGCGAACGGGGGCATCTGCTCAAGCGGAATCTCCCCCCACTGCGGGTGTTGCGGGAGATCCGCCTCCCTGGCCCGGAGGCCCTGGCCTCTTATCAGGAAGGTCAGGTGTTGACCGTCTCGATCTTCTCGCCCGGGGAACGGGTGGACGTGACCGGCTGGTCGAAAGGGCGCGGCTTTGCCGGAGGCATCAAGCGACATGGTTTCGCCCGGCAGGCGAAAACCCACGGCCAGTCGGATCGCCATCGCGCCCCCGGATCGATCGGGACCAACACCGATCCCGGCCGGGTGGTGAAGGGGAAGCGCATGGCGGGCCATTATGGAAATGAGCGGGTGACGGTCCGGAACCTCCAGGTCGTCTGGGTGGATCCAGAGCGCCATCTGATCGCCCTCAAGGGCGCTGTCCCGGGTCCCCGGGGCGGGCTGGTGATCATTCGCCAGGCCAAACGGCCGTATTGAGGGGCGCTTTCGCCATGGACAGGCCCCGGAGCCAGCCTGTCGGCGAAGGCGGTTGGGGATACGTTCAAGGAGGCGTTGCGATGCGTGTGCCGGTCTGGAATATGGAAGGACAGCAGGTGGGGGAGATTGAGCTGCGACCGGAAGTGTTCGAGGCCCCCATTCATATTCCGTTGATGCATCAGGCGCTGGTCCGGCAGCTGGCCAACGCTCGCCTGGGGACCCACAAAACGAAGACCCGGGGGGAAGTGCATTACAGCAGCCGTAAGATGTGGCCCCAGAAGCACACCGGGCGGGCTCGCCAGGGCAGCCGGGATGCACCTCACTGGTATCACGGTGGAGTCGTGTTTGGGCCGCGGCCGCGCAGTTATGAGCAGAAGATGCCCAAGAAAATGCGCCGTGCCGCTTTGCGCTCCGCCCTCTCCGTGAAGGCGAAGGAAGGTCAGATCCTGGTGCTGGATCGCCTGGAGCTGCCGGAGCCGCGGACCCGGCTCATGAAAGAGGTCCTGGAGCGGCTGCCCGTCGGCAAGAGCGCTCTGATCCTGCTCGCTGGACCGAACGAGAACGTGAAGCGGGCAGTGCGTAACTTGCCCAATGTGGCCTATCTCCATGCCATGTGCCTGAATATTCGGGATCTTTTCAAGTATGAGACTCTGATTATTCCACGGGATGCGCTGGCCATGATTGAGGACTGGCTGACGCGTCCTGTGATCCGGAAGAAATTCGCACTGCCTCCAGCGGAGGCCGCATCGGCGGCTTGATCGAGAGCCCTGAGGGGGGGACGGGAAAATGGACCTGTATGAAGTGATCAAACGGCCGGTGATCACGGAGAAGGCGACCCGGCTCAAGGAGATGAATCAATACGTGTTTGAGGTGGATCCGCGGGCGAACCGTCACCAGATTCGGGAGGCCGTGGAGAAGATCTTTAACGTCCGCGTTCTGGATGTGCGGATTATCAACGTCCCGGCCAAGCGACGACGGGATTGGCGGGCGCGGATTCTCAGCAACAAGCCCAAGCAGGTGGTCCGCCGCCCGGGCTGGAAGAAGGCGATCGTTCAAATCGCCCCGGGCCAGCGGATTGATCTCTTCGAGGTCTAAGCGCCCGTAATCCCGGTCGAAGGCCCATCGAGCTGGGCCGGGAAGGTCGGGGCGCCGGCTCCCGTCGGTCGGTTCGGCAAGGAGGGATCCCAGCGGTAGTGGTGGAGGAGGACCAATGGGGATCAAGGTCTACAAGCCGACAACGCCCGGTCGCCGCAATGCGACCGGTTATACATTCGAGGAAATCACCAAGGATGAGCCGGAGAAATCCCTGGTTGTTCCTTTGAAAAAGCACGCCGGGCGGAACTTTCAGGGCCGGATCACCGTTCGCCATCGGGGGGGTGGCCACAAGCGGCTTTATCGCATCATCGACTTCAAGCGGCGGGATAAGGAAGGCATTCCGGCGAAGGTGATCAGTATCGAATATGATCCCAACCGCACAGCCCGCATCGCGCTGTTGCAATATGCGGATGGTGAAAAGCGTTACATCCTGGCGCCCCTGGGCCTGCAGGTCGGGGATATTGTGATGAGCGGACCTCAGGCGGAGATCAAGGTGGGCAACGCCATGCCGCTGGCCAACATCCCGGTGGGGACCCTGGTGCATAACGTGGAGCTGTATCCCGGGCATGGCGGTCAGATCGCTCGGGCGGCAGGCGCGGTCGCCCAGTTGCTGGGGAAAGAGGAGGGATATGCCATCCTGCGTCTGCCCTCCGGGGAGATCCGGAAGGTCCGCCTGGAGTGCTATGCGACCATCGGCCAGGTGGGGAACCTGGAGCACGCGAATATCCGGCTCGGCAAGGCGGGCCGCAAGCGATGGCTGGGCATCCGCCCCACGGTACGCGGCTCGGCGATGTCGCCGCGGGATCATCCGCACGGCGGCGGCGAGGGCCGGGCGCCCATCGGCCTGCCCTATCCGAAGACGCCATGGGGTAAGCACGCGCTGGGCAAGAAGACACGGCGCAACAAGGCCACCGATAAATACATTATCCAGCGCCGCCAGAAAAAGAAGTGATATCAGGCCAGGCCTGTTCAATGACGCGGCCAAACAGAGGGGAGGAGTGGGCGTCTTTTTCGAAAACGATATGTGGGACGAGGATGCGCTTCGGCGCACCTCTCCGGTGCAATCCCTTTGCTGATGAAGAAACCTCGAAGGGGGTGAGCGAGCATGGGACGCTCGCTGAAGAAAGGTCCGTATTGTGATCCCAAGCTGCTGAAGAAGATCGAAGAGCTCAATCGCCGGGGCGAGAAGCGGGTCATCCGCACCTGGTCCCGCGCCTCGGTGATCTTCCCACAGATGGTAGGGCATACCATCGCCGTCCACGACGGGCGGCGCCATGTGCCCATTTACATTACGGAACAGATGGTCGGGCATCGGCTGGGGGAATTCGCCCCAACCCGGACTTACCGTGGTCATACTGTCAAGGAAAAGAAAACAGGGGTCCGGTGACAGGAGAAGGGGTCTTCCCGCCTCTCGGATTGGGGCCCCGCTGGGTCAGCCCGGGGAATAACTTTTGAGATCGATGGGGGATGGCAATGGCGAATCGGGTTCGGGCAGTCGCCCGCTATATCCGGATCTCGCCTTATAAGGCGCGTCTGGTCTGTAATCTGGTGAAGGGGATGCGGGCCGAAGACGCGTTGAGCGTGTTGCGTTTTACCCCTAAGAAAGCGGCACGCTATGTCGAGAAACTGATCCGCTCGGCGGTGGCCAACGCAGAGAACAACTACGGTCTCTCGCCCGCGGATCTCTATGTGGTGGATATCCGGGCCGACGACGGGCCCCGATATAAGCGGGTCCGTTTCGCCGCTCGGGGCCGCGTCCGTCCGATCCTGAAGCGGACCACCCACCTTACGGTGGTTCTGGAGGAGCGGATGGACTGAGCCTGCTGTGTGGATGCAGAGGCTGGACCCATTGCGCGCGAGGAGGCGATCTTGGGCCGGAAAGTTCATCCGATCGGTTTCCGTCTGGGCATCACCAAGAACTGGCTGGCCCGCTGGTATGCGGAGGGCCGGGAATATGTGGAGCTGCTCCATGAGGACCTGAAGATCCGGCAGTTCGTGAAGGAGCAGCTCAAAGAGGCAGGGATCGCTCGAATTGAGATCGAACGGTTTCCCAAGCAGATCAATCTGTATATTCACGCGGCCCGGCCGGGCATCGTGATCGGCCGTCGGGGCCTGGGGATCAAGCAGCTGCGCCAGGCGGTTGAGGAGATGACCGGGAAGAAGGCCCGCGTGGAGATCGTGGAGGTCCCTAAACCCGAGCTCGAGGCGGCCATTGTGGCGGAGAGCATCGCCCAGCAGATCGAGAAGCGGGTTAGCCATGCCCGGGCGATGAAGCGGGCGATCCAGCAGGCCATGCGGGCCGGGGCGAAAGGGATCCGGATCACGGTCTCGGGCCGTCTGGGGGGAGCGGAGATGGCCCGCACGGAGACGCTGATGGAGGGCCGGGTCCCTCGCCATACGCTGCGGGCGGATATCGATTATGCCCTGGCGGAAGCGATCACCAAGTGGGGGAAGATCGGCGTCAAGGTCTGGATCTACCGTGGGGATACAGAGCCCGGCGCCTACGTCCAGCAGACCGCGGAGATGGTTGCCCGGGTGACATCGGCGCAACGGGGAGGTTAAGCGATGTTGATGCCGAAGCGGGTCAAATACCGCAAGCAAATGCGGGGACGGATGAAAGGCCGGGAGACGCGGGGGGTTGAGCTAGCCTTCGGGGAATATGGTCTCCAGGCCCTGGAGCCATGCTGGCTGACCGCCCGTCAGATCGAGGCCGCCCGCCGCACCATCGTCCGGTTTCTCCGCCAGCGTGGCAAATACTGGATCCGGGTCTTCCCGGATAAGCCGGTAACTCGCAAACCGGCTGAGACCCGGATGGGGAAAGGCAAGGGGAACGTCGATCACTGGGTGGCTGTAGTCCGGCCCGGCCGCATCATCTTTGAGATCGGTGGGGTGAGCGCCGATATCGCTCACGAGGCGTTGAGGCAGGCTTCCTATAAATTGCCGATTCGCACCCAGATCATCACGGCCGAGGAGCAGCAGATCGGATAGCCCGGGGGCTCCCAGCGTCGGCCTTTGCTGAAGAGGCCGGCCAGATGGGATCTTCCCCCGCATGCTGTAGATCGTGGGGTATGCGCTCCGTCGCCAGACATCCGGCAGGGAGGGAACTGTGGCCCTTCGTCCTGAGGAAATCCGTAACTGGTCCGATGAGGAGCTTCGAAATCGGCTGGAGCAGATCCGCCGTGAGCTGTTTAACCTGCGGATCCAGTGGGTAATGGGCCAGCTCAAGGATGTTAACCGGATCCGCGCTTTGCGGAAGGATATCGCCCGCATATTGACCATCATGCGGGAGCGGGAGCTGGCCCGGGGAGGTGGGCGATGAAAGATCGGCGCAAACGATTTATTGGGCGGGTGACCAGCGACAAGATGGATAAAACCGTGGTGGTGACGGTGGAGGAGCTGGTGCGCCATCCGCTTTATGGGAAGGTGATCCGCCGTCGCCGCAAGTTCATGGCCCACAACGAGGGGAACATGGCCCGTATGGGGGACCTGGTGCAGATCGTGGAGTCCCGCCCGTTGAGCCGTCGCAAGCGCTGGATCGTGGAGGCGATCCTGGAACGGGCTCAGAAGCCGGTGGAGCCGGTGCCGGAGCAGTTGCCCGGTGAGGAGATCATGGCCGAGTAGGGCTCGATCGACTCCTGGTAAGAGGTCCAGTCAGGCTGCGAAGGAAGTCTGACCTCAGGTGACCAAGCAGGGAAGGCATCACAGGAGGCGTATCCATGGTTCAGCAGGAGACCCGTCTCAAGGTGGCAGACAACACCGGCGCTCGGGAGATCCTGGTTATCCGCGTGCTGGGCGGCTCTTATCGCCGCTACGGCTATGTCGGGGATGTGGTGGTGGCCACCGTCAAAGACGCGATCCCGACCGCCACGGTGAAGAAGGGCGAGATCGTGCGCGCGGTGATCGTCCGGACGGCGAAGGAATATCGTCGCCCGGATGGGTCGACGATTCGTTTTGATGATAACGCTGCGGTGATCCTGGATGAATTCGGCAATCCAAAGGGAACGCGGATCTTTGGCCCGGTTGCCCGGGAGCTTCGGGATAAGGGCTTCACCAAGATCATCTCCCTGGCTCCGGAGGTGCTGTGAGCGCGGCAAAGAGGGGACGGCACGCTGGGAGGGGAGAAAGGATCCCGGATAGGGGGATCGGTGGCGTTCATGAAGGGTTGCGATCCATATATCGGGGGAAGAAGGACTATGGCGGCCAAGGTCAAGCGAGGGGATCGGGTTCTGGTGATCGCCGGAGATGACCGGGGCGCCCAGGGGGAGGTCCTGCGGGTGCTCCGGAAGGAAAACCGGGTGGTGGTCTCCGGGGTCAACATTGTTAAGAAGCATCAGCGCCCCCGCCCTACCGGGCGTGGGCAGGTGGGCGGCATCATGGAATTCGAGGCGCCCATCCATATTTCCAATGTGATGCTGATCTGCCCGAAATGCAATCAGCCCACGCGTGTGGGATTTGTGATAGAGCCTGATGGACGTAAGCTTCGTCAGTGCAAGAGGTGTCAGGCGACCTTTGTTTAATTGGGATCTGCAGGCCGGCCAATCCCCGGCTTCTGGGGGATTGCCCCAGTCTCCATCTTTCTCTTCCTGCATTTGGTGAGATCAGGGGAGGCGATCAGGATGGCGGAGACAACCACGAGGGCGGTTCCGCGTTTGAAACAGCGTTACCTGGAGGAAGTCCGGCCGGCCCTTATGCGGGAGTTCGGCTATCGCAACATCATGGAGGTCCCCCGGATCTGGAAGGTGGTGGTGAATGTGGGGGTTGGGGAAGCGGTCACCAACCCCAAGGCCCTGGATTATGCGGTCCAGAACATCGCCACCATCACGGGCCAGAAACCGCTGATCACCAAGGCCCGCAAATCCATCGCGGCCTTCAAATTGCGGGCCGGTCGCCCCATCGGGGTTAAGGTGACCCTGCGAGGGGATCGGATGTGGGCCTTCCTGGACCGGTTGTTCAACGTGGCCCTTCCCCGTATCCGGGATTTCCGGGGCGTCTCGCCCGATTCCTTCGACGGCCGGGGGAATTACACGCTGGGGCTGCGGGAGCAGCTGGTCTGGCCGGAGATCGATTACAGTCAGGTGGATAAGGTTCGAGGGATGGAGATCACGATCGTGACCACGGCGAAAACCGATGCGGAGGCGCGGCGGCTGCTGGAGCTGCTCGGCATGCCGTTCCGCAAAGGCTAAAAACCACGGACGTCGGACCCAGGGAGGAGGACGTGGCCCGGAAGTGCATGATATATCGAGAGATGCGACGGAAATACAAGGTGCGGGTGCGGAACCGGTGCCGCCGGTGCGGCCGGCCCCGCGCATATATCCGACGGTTTGCGCTGTGCCGGATCTGTTTTCGGGAGCTGGCCCTCCAGGGGCTGATCCCCGGCGTTCGCAAGGCCAGCTGGTAAACTTTCGGCCATTCCAGGTTTCTGCGTGGGAAAGGCGCTGGGCGCCCGATGAGGAATATCTGGACAGGAGTGAAAACGATGAGCGCTGTGACGGATCCGATTGCCGACATGCTCACCCGGATTCGAAACGCTTCTATGGTGGGGCACAGCCGGGTGGCTATCCCCAGTTCCAAGATTAAAGTGGCCATCGCCCGGGTGCTCAAAGAGGAGGGTTACATTGAAGATTTCGAGGTGACGAATGATCAGCCACAGCCGAAGCTGGTCATTAAATTGAAATACATCGGCGAGCGCCGTTCCCGAAAGCCGGCGATCTCAGGTCTGAAGCGGGTGAGCAAACCGGGCCGTCGGGTGTATGTCGGCAAGGAGGATATCCCCCTGGTGATGAGCGGGATGGGAATTGCAATCCTCTCCACTCCAAAGGGCATTCTGACGGATAAGCAGGCCCGCCGCCTGGGCGTCGGCGGCGAGGTCATCTGTTATGTCTGGTAAGGGGAGGGAACCGTGTCGCGTGTGGGCAAGAAACCGATCCCGATCCCACCCGGGGTCCAGGTGCGGATCGAAGGCTCAACGGTGACGGTGAGCGGGCCGAAGGGAACCCTGACGCAGACTTTCCACCCGTCCATGCAGATCGCCATTGAGGACGGCCATCTGGTCGTGCGACGGCCATCGGATGATCGGAAGCATAAGGCCCTCCATGGCCTGACCCGAGCCTTGCTGGCGAACATGGTGACCGGAGTGACCCAGGGGTTCCAGCAGCATCTGCGCATTGAGGGCGTGGGCTATCGGGCGGAGCCTATGGGGAAGGCCATCGTGTTATATCTGGGGTATTCCCATCCGATTATTGTGGAACCCCCTGAGGGGATCACCTTTGAAGTCAACACGCGGGATCGGATCATCACCGTCTCGGGGATCGATAAACAGCTGGTGGGCCAGGTGGCGGCCAAAATCCGGGCCCTGCGCCCGCCGGAGCCTTACAAGGGCAAGGGGATCCGTTATACCTACTGGAAAGGCGATCATTGGGAGGACGAGCCCATCCGGCGTAAGGCGGGAAAGGCCGGCAAGGCCAAGTGATTCGAAAGGGGATCGCCTTGAACCCATCCAGCGTAGCCCTGCGGATGAAATACGGGGCTCTGTGGTGAGACCGATCGGATATGGAGCGGATTTTCTTCTGAGGGTTTTCAGTACCCTTGAATCCGCGAAAACCCTCAGAGGGGAGGAAGCGATGGGAATCCTCGGGCTCAGGGATAGAATCCTGGCCCTCGGGAGGGATAGTCGATGAGCTGGGAACATCCACGGGATGAAGGGCGTCGGCGACGGCATCGGCGGGTTCGAAAAAAGGTTTTCGGCACTCCGGAGCGACCTCGGCTTTCGGTCTTCCGGAGCCTGAAGCACATTTACGCCCAGATCATTGATGACACCCGGGGAGTCACCCTGGCGGCGGCCTCCACGCTCGATCCTGAGCTTCGGGGGCAGCTGGATGGCCTGACCAAGACGGAGAAGGCCCGTCTGGTGGGTCGCCTGATCGCTCAGCGGGCTCTGGCGAAAGGGATCCGTAAGGTCGTGTTCGATCGAGGGGGCTATAAATACCACGGCCGGGTGAAGGCCCTGGCCGATGCGGCCCGCGAGGCCGGGTTGGAGTTCTAAGCAGCCCTGACTCATCCGTGATGGAGTAAAAGGAGCTCACAAGGCGAGGTGGCAATGGCGGAGATCCGGGAAGTTCCCACCGTGGAATACGAAGAGCGGATCGTGGATATCGCCCGTGTGGCGAAGGTCCATAAGGGCGGCCGATCCTTCTCTTTCCGGGTGGTCGCCGTGGTCGGTGATCGCAACGGACGGGTGGGGGTGGGGATCGGCAAGGCCCGGGCGGTTCCGGAGGCGATGCGGAAGGCCACGGAGCGCGCCCGACGGAATATGAAAAAGGTAGCCTTGCTGGGAACAACGATTCCCCATCCGGTCGTGGTGAAGTTCGGGGCCACGCGGCTGGTTCTGAAGCCCGCCTCACCGGGGACCGGCGTCATCGCCGCCGGGGGGGTTCGAGCGGTTCTGGAGGCCGCCGGAATCCGGGATGTGCTGACCAAGATCCTGGGAAGCACGAATCCGGTCAACGTGGTTTATGCCACCATGAAGGGGCTGGAGATGTTGCGCTCCCCTGAGGAGATCGCCAAGATTCGAGGGAAGCCCGTTGAAGATGTTATGCCACCATGGAGCCGTAAGCGCTATGAAGGGTGAGGGGGTTCGACAACTTCGAATCACGTTGGTGAAAAGTCCCATCGGGTATTCCCGGCGTCAGCGCCATACGCTGCGCACGCTGGGCCTGCGCCATTTGAACGATGTGGCAGAGTGGCCGGATACGCCAATTGTCCGCGGGATGATTCAAAAGGTCAGCCATCTGGTTCATGTGGAGGAGGTGGAGCGTGAAGCTTCATGAATTGAAGCCGGCGCCGGGCTCGAAGAAAGCGCGAAAGCGCGTGGGCCGCGGGCTCGGTTCGGGTCACGGGACCTACGCGGGGCGGGGTCGGAAGGGGCAGAAATCCCGTTCCGGTGATCGGAAGATGCCCCCGTATTTTGAGGGCGGGCGCACCCCTCTGGTCCGGCGTCTCCCCAAGGCGCGAGGGGAGGGCTTCACGCTGGTGGAGAAGGTCCGGTATCAGCCGGTCAATGTGGGGCAGCTGAATCGTTTTCCTCCCCATAGCGAGATCACTCCGCTGATCCTGGCACAAGCGGGCCTGCTGCGGGATCCAGAGGAGCCGGTGGTGATCCTGGGGGATGGGGAGCTGGACCGCCCGCTCCTCGTTCGGGCTCACCGCTTTTCGGCATCCGCCCGGGCGAAAATCGAGGCCGCCGGCGGCCAGGCGGTGGTGATCCCTCATTGAGGACCAGGATGGATCCGGGGGATCGCCTTTTCCCTCTGTCGATCTGCGGTGCGGGGAGGGATGGGCTCTCTCCATAGGCGCATGGGGGGCGGATCGCTTCAGGGGCCGCATGAGGGGCCATTGTGTCAGATCGTTGGGGCGGTTGGGAGCTTATAAGGAGGACTCATGCTGGACGCGTTGCGAAACGCATGGCATCTGCCGGATCTGCGGCGCAAGATCCTTTATACGCTGCTGATCCTGGTCATCTACCGCCTGGCCGCGCATATCCCGGTGCCCGGAGTGGACCGGGCGGCGCTGCAGCAGTTGCTTCAGGGCACCACCGCTGCCGGGCAGCTTTACATCATCCTGGACCTGCTCTCGGGTGGTGCTATTGCCAACTTCTCCATTATGGCGATGGGAGTCTACCCATATGTGACGGCCTCTATTATCCTTCAGCTTCTGGTTCCTATCGTTCCGCAACTGGAACGGCTGGTGAAAGAGGGGGGATCGGAGGGCCGTCGCAAGCTGGAACAATACACGTATTTCCTCACGGTCCCACTGGCTGCCCTTTACGCGATCGGCCAGGCCAACCTGCTCAGCGCTCCAGGGCGGGCGGTGCTGCCCAATTTCGGTTTCGCTCCTCACCAGCTGTTGCCGACCCTGACGGTGATCCTGACCATGACCGCGGGCACGATGTTCGCCATCTGGTTAGGTCAGTTGATCACCGAGCAGGGGATCGGCAATGGGCTCTCGCTGATTATCTTTGGTGGGATCGTGGCCCGGGCTCCATACAACCTCGCTCAGATCTGGACCAGCAATGGCCTGATGGGCATTCTGGTGTTCCTGACCCTCACCGTGATCACGGTGGCCGCGATCGTCTTCATCCAGGAAGGACAGCGACGGATCCCTGTCCAGTATGGCCGTCGAGTTCGGGGTCACCGCATCTACGGGGGCGGCAGCACGTATATCCCCCTCCGGGTGAACATGGCTGGGATGATCCCTCTCATCCTCGCTCAATCGGTGCTGGCGTTCCCGGCCATCATCGCGCAATTCTTCCAGTATTCCAGCAATGCGATCGTCGCAAGCATCGCCAACACCATCGTCAGCGTGTTCTCCGGGTTCCATGACGCCTACTGGCCCATGTATTTTATTACCGTTGTTGCTTTTACTTACTTTTACACGGATGTGATGTTGCAGCAGATGAACCTGGCGGATACCCTGCAGAAGCAAGGGGGATTTATCCCGGGCATCCGGCCCGGGAAGGCCACTGAGCAGTATATCAATCGGATCTCCCGGCGCATCACCCTGGTGGGGGCGCTGTTCCTGGGGATCCTGGCGATCCTGCCCTGGCCGGTGCGTTCGGTGCTCCAGACCAATGTGCTGCTTTTCAGCAGCGCCGCGCTCCTGATCGTGGTCGGCGTGGTCCTCGATACCATGCGGCAGCTGGAGGCGCAGCTGGTGATGCGCCACTATGAGGGCTTCATCCGATGAGCCGTTTGCGCTTCGATGGAGTCATGGAATGATGCCCTTGGATCTGATCCTGCTGGGGCCTCCAGGTGCGGGGAAGGGGACGCAGGCCAAGATCCTCAGCCAGCGCCTGGGCATCCCTCATGTGGCCAGCGGTGATCTCTTTCGCGATCACCTGCATCGTCAGACCCCCCTGGGCCAGCTGGCCCGTCAGTATATGGATCGAGGCGAGCTGGTGCCGGATGATGTGACCATCGGGATGATTCGGGAGCGATTGGAGCAGGCGGATTGCCGCCACGGAGTGATCCTGGATGGGTTCCCTCGAACGCCTGCTCAGGCTCAGGCGCTCGATGAGCTTCTGGCCGGGATGGGCCGATCCCTGACGGCGGTCCTTTATATCCGGGTGCGTGACGAACTGCTGCTCCGGCGTCTGGCAGGGCGCTGGACCTGTCGGACATGCGGCGCGGTGTATCATGTGGAGTTCAACCCGCCCCGCGTGCCGGGCCGCTGCGATCTCGATGGGGGCCCGCTCTATCAGCGCGAAGATGACACCGAAGAGGTTCAGCGGCGGCGTATCCAAGTTTACCAGGAGCAGACGGCGCCCCTGGTTTCGTTTTATCGGGAGCGGGACTTGCTGGTGGAAATCGATGGGGAACGGCCCATCCCGGAGGTGACGGAGGAGCTGATCCGGGCGATCGAAGTGCGGAAGGCGGTGGATCCATGAGCCCGCGGGTGATCCCTCGAACAGGCCGGGCGGCGGCGGGGATCCGGCTGAAGACGTGGGCTGAGATCCGGATGATGCGGGAAGCCGGTCGGATTGTGGCTGAGGTGCTGGCCGCCATGCGCACCATGGTCCAGCCCGGCGTCGCCACCGCCGAACTGGATCGGTGGGCTGAGGATTACATCCGCCGCCGGGGAGGGATCCCGGCTTTCAAGGGTTATCCCAGCATGAAGGATGAGGGGGGGCCGCCTTACCCGGCTACGCTCTGCACCTCCGTGAACCATGTGCTGGTTCACGGCATCCCCGGCCCCTACCGGCTGAAGGAAGGGGATATCATCAGCATCGATGTGGGGGTCAACTTCCGGGGCTATTACGCGGATGCGGCGATCACGCTGCCCGTTGGCTCCATCCCTCCGGAGGTCCGTCGACTTCTGGAAGTCACAGAAGCGGCCCTGTGGGCGGCGATCGCTCAGGCCCGGCCCGGTCGACGTCTGGGGGATATCCAGTGGGCCATTCAACATACGGTGGAATCTCAGGGATTCCGTGTGGCCCGCGAATTCACCAGCCATGGGATCGGGCGAGCCCTCCATGAGCCGCCCTCCTTTGTGAATCGGGGCCATCCCGGTCGGGGTCTCCCCCTGCGACCGGGGATGACGATCGCAATCGAGCCGATGGTCACAATGGGCGATTGGCGGACCCGTATTCTGGAGGATGGATGGACCGTCATCACACTGGATGGAAGCCTGGCGGCCCATTTCGAGCATACCATCGCGATTACGGAGGGGGATCCGATCATCCTGACCGCTCTGGAGGATGATCCACGTCTGGCCTCGTGAGCTTCGATAAGGTCTGGATAAATGAAGCGGGAGGTTCCTCGGGGGGCTCTGGTGGCCAGCCCTGAAACCTTCTATGGGGAAGCCCGCTGCGCGGCCTCTTATGCCGTCAGACATGGCCATTGAAAAGCCCGGGGGCTCCGGGTGGAAAGTGGAAACCTCTCCTTCGTTTGGATAAAATAAGGGTTTGCTGCGCTCATCGCAGACACTCCGTTGTGGGCAGTCGAGCGGCTCATTGGAGATCCGGAGCGCGTTCCCTGTCTGCGAATTCTATCGTGGGAGGGTGCGATGAAGGTCACACCGTCTGTCCGCCGGCGATGTCCGAAATGTAAAATCGTTCGGCGCAAGGGGGTGGTGCGGGTGATCTGTGAAAATCCCAAGCATAAGCAGCGGCAAGGATGATCGAGGGTTGGCCAAGCAATGGGGATCTGAAAGAGGAGGGAGCATTCAATGGCCCGAATTGCTGGTGTGGAATTGCCCCGGGATAAGCGGGTGGAGATCGCCCTCACCTATATCTTTGGGATCGGTCGTTCCCTCGCCAAGAAGATCCTGCAGCAGACGGGGGTGAACCCGGATAAACGGGTGAAAGATTTGACGGAGAGCGAGGTGAACCTCCTACGGGAGACCATTGAGCGGAACTACAAGGTAGAGGGCGATCTGCGCCGCGAGATCGCGATGAATATCAAGCGGCTGATCGATATCGGGTGCTATCGAGGATTGCGACACAAAATGAATCTTCCAGTGCGGGGCCAGCGGACCCGAACCAACGCTCGCACTCGTAAGGGTCCGCGGAAGACGGTGCCCGGTCGCGGCCGCAAGCGCGGCGCTAAGAAGAAGTGATCTGGAATTATAGAAAGGACATCTCGGATGTCCTCCGTAGCCCATGGCCCCTGTCCGGAGGATGGAGGAGGGCATCCGATTTCATCTTCAGGCTGTCGAGATCATGCGCGATCACCGGGAGGGAGGCATCTATGGCGCGAGGTTCGAGGGGGGGTCGAAAGGCCCGCAAGAATGTCACCCGAGCTCACGTTTACATCCATGCAACGTTTAACAATACCATCGTCACGGTTACGGATCCCAACGGGGATACTCTGACGTGGGCCAGTGGGGGGACCATCGGCTATAAGGGTTCAAAGAAGAGCACCCCCTACGCGGCGCGTCTGGCGGCCGAACAGGCGGCTCGAAAAGCGATGGATATGGGGGTTCGGGAAATCGATGTCTTCATCAACGGCCCGGGCCCCGGGCGCGAGGCAGCGCTGCGTGCGCTGCACGCGATGGGGCTGAAGATCCGATCGATCACCGATGTCACGCCCATCCCCCACAACGGATGCAAGCCGCCTTCTAAGCGCCGGGTGTAGGGTGAGCTTACGGCCCAGGAAGCAAACGGGGCGTCCATCTGAACTGCATGGGAGCGAGACCCAGTTTGGGAGGAGCGAATGGCACGTTATATCGGACCGGTCTGTCGGTTATGTCGCCGGGAAGGCGAGAAGCTTTATCTGAAAGGGGAGCGTTGCTTTAGCCCGAAGTGTGCGATTGAACGACGAAATTATCCCCCCGGCCAGCATGGTCGGGAGCTGCAATTCCGCCGAAGCCGGCCTTCGGATTACGGGCTTCAGCTGCGGGAGAAGCAGAAGTTGCGGCGGATCTATGGGGTGCTGGAGCGCCAGTTCCGACGCTACTTTGAAATCGCCCAGCGGGCGCGGGGGATGACGGGCGCCCTCCTGCTGATCCTGCTGGAACGCCGTCTGGACAATGTGGTCTATCGTCTGGGGTTCGCCAGTTCACGGGCTCAGGCGCGACAGTTGGTCCGCCATGGTCATTTTGAAGTCAACGGCCGCAAGGTCGATATCCCTTCCTATCAGGTGAAGCCGGGCGATGTCATCCGGGTGCGGGATAGCAGTCGGGAGAAGGAGTATTTCAAGAACATCATGGAGCGCCTGGAGGGCCACCGCCCGCCGCCATGGCTCCAGCTGAACCCCCAGGATCTATCGGGCCAGGTGTTGCGTCTTCCGGTGCGAGAGGAAATCGATACGCGGGTGCAGGAGCATCTCATCGTGGAGTTCTATTCGCGATAACGGGGAGGGATCCGGAACGAATTCCCAAAATCTTCCTCTCCCCAGCTCCTTCCGCATATGAGGTGGCTCGAGGCGATGCGGGGGTTACAGGGAAGGTCCGATGCTCGACCTGGCTCCCGAAGCGACAAGGAGAAATCTATGTTCCTGTTTGATCGGCAAAGGAGGCTTGAGTGGCGGGCGTAACGTTGGTTCTGCCGAAGGTGGAAGCGGAAATCCTGACGCAGTCCTATGGGCGTTTTGTCATCAGCCCCCTGGAGCCGGGCTATGGGGTGACCATTGGGAACGCCCTCCGGCGGGTGCTGTTGAGCTCGTTGCCGGGCGCGGCGGTGACCAGCATCCGGATCACCGATGTGCCCCATGAATACTCGACGATCCCGGGCGTCCGGGAGGACGTGATCCAGATCATTCTGAACATCAAACAGCTTCGAATGAAGCTCTACGGGGACGGCCCGGCCCGCCTGCGGCTGGAAGTGGCCGGCGAGGGGGTGGTCACGGCGGCGGACATTCAGTGCCCCCCCGAAGTGGAGATCGTGAACCCGGATCTCTATTTATTCACTGTGGATGATGATCGGACCCGTCTGGAGATCGAGATGACCGTCGAGCGCGGGCGGGGATATTCGCCAGCGGAAGAGCGGGGCCGCCTT
Source organism: Thermoflexus sp. (assembly GCF_034432235.1). Lineage (NCBI taxonomy): Bacteria > Bacillati > Chloroflexota > Thermoflexia > Thermoflexales > Thermoflexaceae > Thermoflexus > Thermoflexus sp. The sequence goes on from NZ_DAOUCJ010000003.1 coordinate 16,277, forward strand.
CCCATCGGGGAGATCCCGGTGGATGCCATCTTCAGCCCAGTCCGGCGCTGCACTTTTGAGATCGATCGGGCCCGTGTAGGGCAGCGGACCACCTATGACCGGCTGGTGATGGAGATCTGGACGGATGGGACGATGGGACCGAAAGATGCTTTGATCGAAGCGGCCCGGTTGTTGCTGCAACATTTCTCCCTGATCTCGGAGTTCGTGGGGCCTGAGGAGGTGGAAGCCCCGCCCCAGCCGGCGCGGGAGATGATCCCGCCTCAGGCTTACGAGACATCCCTGGAGAGCCTGGAGCTGAGCGCGCGGGTGATCAATCCCCTTCGACGGGCAGGCATCACCACCGTGGGCCAGGTCCTCGAGCTGTTCTATCGGGGGGAGGAGGCGCTGCTTTCTGTTCGCAATTTCGGGGCCAAGTCCCTGGAGGAATTGAAGGAGCGCCTGATCGAGCGGGGCTTTCTGAGGCCTGAGGATCTGCCGCAGCCCGCAGAGGAGACGGAGGAGGCCTGACCATGCGCCATCGAGTTGCCGGGAAGACATTGAGCCGAGATAAAGACCATCGGGAAGCCCTGGCCCGGAATCTGGCGACTCAGCTCTTTCTGCATGGGGCGATCGAAACCACCGAGGCCAAGGCGAAATTCGTCCAGGCCTATGCGGAGAAATTGATCACCCTGGCCAAGCAGGCGCTGGAGGATCCTTCGAAGCAGGTGGCCGCGCGGCGGCTGGCGGCGGCTCGCCTGTATGGCCGCGAGGTGGTCAAAAAGCTTTTCGATGAGATCGCCCCGCGCTACAGGGACCGGAACGGGGGATACACCCGGATTTATAAGCTCGGATTCCGTCGAGGAGACGCGGCACCGGTGGCCCGTCTGGAGCTGGTTCAGGAATAGCCTGGCCTTTTCCGAGACCTGCACAAGGGCAATGCGGCTGCTCTCCCCCGTGGGATGGGCGTCATCCCTGTCCAGCGTTGGGGCAGAGCGGGCCGGCCCCTCTTCCAAAGGCCTCCTGCCGTGGGATGCGGAATGCGGATCTGGGCAGCCCTGGCTTATGAAGGCACAAGGTATCGGGGGTTCCAGCGCCTGGCCCCGTCCCATGAGCCGACGATCCAGGGCGTTCTGGAAGCGACCCTCCAGCATCTGGCCGGAGCTCCGATCCGGGTGCGGGGGGCCGGCCGCACGGATGCGGGGGTTCATGCGTTCGGCCAGGTGGTCGCTTTTGATATCTCCTGGCGGCATTCCCTGGAGGATCTGCAGCGGGCCCTGAATGCCCTCCTGCCATTCGACATGGTGGTCTGGGCTCTGGGGGAAGCGCCGCCGGATTTCCATCCCCGTCGGGAGGCTCAGACCCGGATCTATCGCTACCTGATCTACAACGGGCCCCGGCGGGATCCTTTCGGGCGCACGCTGGCCTGGCATGTGCCGTCGCCCCTTGATGTCATGGCGATGCGTCAGGCTGCCGCCCTCTGGGTGGGGCGCCATGACTTCGGGGCGTTTGGCCGCCCCCCCAGAGGTCAGAATACTGTGCGGGAGGTCCGAAGGGCCGCCGTCGTCGCCGACGGGGAATGGGTGGCGTTTGAGATCGAGGCGGATGCGTTTCTTTATCATATGGTTCGCATTATGGTGGCGGTACTGGTCGCCATCGGCCGGGGGGAGCGGCCCCCGGAAGCGGCGGCCGCCTACCTGAGGCGACCGGATGCCTATCCAGCCCATGCGCCGGCTCCGCCGTATGGCCTCTATTTCGTGGGCGCGCGCTATGAGCGGATTTCGATTCCGCCGCCACCGAAGTTCTTGCCCGATTGCCTTCGAGGCTTGCAGGACCAATAGAGCTCCGTCCATCTCAGCCTGTTGCAGGAGGGAGAGCGCCGTGAAAACTTACGTCACCAAGCCGGCCGATATCCGGGCGGAATGGTGGGTCGTGGATGCAACCAACCAGAACCTGGGTCGGTTGGCCAGCCGGATCGCCCAAATCCTTCGCGGGAAGCATAAGCCGTATTTTGACCCTTCGCAGGATTGCGGGGACTATGTGATCGTGATCAATGCCGCCAAGGTGGCGGTTCATCCCCGCCATCTGGAGCAGAAGGTGTATTACCGTCACAGCGGATATCCAGGCGGTTTGCGGGAAATCCCCATGCGCCGGATGTTGCAGACCCATCCCGAGCGGGTGATTCAGAGGGCGGTGTGGGGGATGCTGCCGAAGAACCGTCTGGGGCGGCGCATGCTGAAGAAGCTAAAGGTCTATCCTGGGCCGGAGCATCCGCATCAGGCCCAGCAGCCTAAACCGCTTCCCCTGTGAATGGGTTCCGTTCGCTCAAGCCGGGCTTACGCTGTTTCGCTTCGGTCGGCGAGGGGGCATGGCCTTTTCCTCTCTTTTCAGAGCTCAGCAGCGTAAGCCCGCTCCCATCGTCCACTTGATCCAGAGGGAGAGGAGCGCCTATGGCCGCTGTTGTGGAAGGGCTCACTTTTGAGGCTTTCAAAGGCCGTCCTTATGTTGAGGGCGTGGGTCGACGCAAGCGGGCCGTCGCCCGGGTTCGTCTATATACGGGTGGAAGGGGAGTGTTTATTGTGAATAACAAGCCCGTGCAGGATTACTTTGTCCGCGAGCAGGATCTCCATCATCTGTTTGAGCCGCTCCGCCTGGCCGGCCTGGAAGGGAAGCTGGATGTCACGGTGAGGGTCGAGGGAGGTGGCCTCACGGGCCAGGCCGGCGCGATTCGCCTGGGGCTGGCCCGCGCCCTGCTTCTGGTGGATCCGGGTTTGCGCCCCCTGCTGAAACAGCATGGCATGCTGACCCGTGATCCTCGGGAGAAAGAGCGCAAGAAGCCCGGGCTCCGGCGCGCGCGCAAGGCACCTCAGTCGCCTAAGCGTTGAATACCATGATTATGATTTCCCCGTGGGCCAGATGGGCTGTCCTCGGCAGGCCCGTCTGGCCCCGATGGGGTTTCTCTCCCCGCCCTCAACCCGAGGACACTATCCGGCTCTAAAGGCTCAGAATCCGCCGGAGCTCTCGAAGGACCAGGGTGGGTCGTTCGTCTCGTAAAAGGGGCAATCGAATACGGGTCCGGCGGATTTGATCGAGATCGATGGAGGCCAGGATCAGGGCTTCGTCGAAATAAGGGCCTTGCACCACCAGATCCCCGCTCGGATCGAAAATGGTCGACCCCCCCCAGAAGTTCTGTCCATCCTCAAATCCGGCGCGGTTCACATGGATGACGAAAACGGTGAAAAGGCTCGCATAGGCCTGATTGACCAGTTCGACCCATTTTGCGCTTCCGAACTTCCCCGGAATTCCCAATCCGCGTCCCGGGCTCGCCGAGGTGAAGATCAGCACCTCCGCCCCATCCAGCCAGAGGAGGTAAGGCGGGCTGATGTGCCAGAAATCCTCGCAGATCAACAATCCGAAGCGTCCGAAGCGGGTATCGAAAGCCCGAACCTGATCCCCGGGGGCCATATCCCGGCCCTCATCGAACATCCCATAAGTTGGAAGATAAACTTTGCGATGGCGATGGATTATATGTCCCCCAGCCAGATAAGCGCCTGTCGTGTAGTAGCGCCCTCGTTCATCCATCTCCACGAACCCGACGACCAGGTCGGCCCGCCGGCTCGCTTCCAGCAGGGGCTGGAGAACCGGATGGTTCGGTTCAGGACGTATGGCCACTTCATATGTGAGATCCTGAAGCACATATCCGGTGAGGGAAAGCTCAGGGAACACGATCAGCTCGGCGCCTCGGGCTACTGCGTCCTCAATGACCTCCAGATGTTTGTGGAGGTTGGCCTGCAGATCGCCCAGCCGTGGATAGATCTGAGCCAGACCGATTTTCAGGGCCTTCATTCGGAGACCTCCACCATGGCCGTTTTGTGAAATAATAACCTGGGGCGGGTGTCCACCGCCAGAGGTGGTCCTGAGGAGGGAACCGACCGGCCCAAAGACCGGTGAGACGCATGCGATGCTCTTTGTTAGCCCAGTGAACGAAGCCCTGGATGGGGAGAGGTCCTGGCGATGCGATCTTCCACGCGATGGGCTTGGGTTCTGGTTGTGGGAATGGCGGCCTGCACATCGATGACAAGGCCTCCCAGGTTGCTTGTCCTGTGGCATGCCCTGGACCCCGAGCGGGCTGTTGCCCTGGCCCGGCTCACAGAGGCCTATATGGCGGAGCATCCCAACATCGCGATCTATATCGAGGCGTTCCCCTCGACTCAAGAGCTGCTCAACCGGCTACAGCGGCCATCGGAGCGAGGGCCGGACCTGGTCCTGATTCCGGCGGAGGTGGTGCCGGAGCTGTGGGAGGCCGGGCGGCTGGTTCCTCTTCGCCCATGGCTGGAGGATCCGCAGTATGGGCTATCGGCGGAGGAGCGGGAGGATCTGCTGGCTCCGGTGACCCCCGGCTCCGTTCCATTCCTGCGGGATGGGCTCATTATGTATGCGGATGAGGATCGATTGCTGGAATCCGGTTTTGAGCAACCTCCGACGGATTGGGGAGGGATTCATCAGGTGTGCATGCGGGGAGCGCTGGATCTGAATGGGGATGGGCGTCCGGATACGGCGGGCTGGATCGCCCCGCGGGATGCGCATGTGCTCCAGGGGTGGCTGGCCCAGCGTTCCGTAGCGGATCTGAAGGGATGGGTCGAAGACCTGGCCTTCATGCTGAGGGTGGAATGCGGCCGCCTGATGGATCCCCCATCCGCGTTACAGGCTTTTCTGGAAGGCGAGACCGTGATCCTGTTCGGCCCTACGCGCTGGCTTCCTATCCTGGAGCGGGAGGCCGAAGCCGGGCGGTTAAGGTTCCGGCTGGCCCTGGCTCCCCTGCCCGGCCCATCCGGGCAGGGGAGGGCGATCCTGCCCGGATGGGGATGGGATCTGGCGATCACCGCCCGGGATCCGGAGCAACAAATGGCGGCATGGCGGTTCCTGCACTGGGCCGTGGGGGTCGAGGCGCAGACCCGTTGGGCACAGGATGCGCGATCGATCCCCGTTCGCCGCGCGGCCGCCATGCGATTGCGCCAGCTCACGGGCGCGGAGGCCCGGCTGGGTATGCTGCTCCGCTGGGCGCTCCAGGGATACTGGGAGGAACCTGCAGCGGGGCAAAGTGCGCTGGATCGCCTGAATGAGGCGATCCAGCTGCTGGAAGGCGGAGCCGATGTGTCGGTCATCCTGGACCGATTGCCGCGTCCATAAGGGCGGAATACTCGGACATCTCCACGCCTATCCGATTAGGGAGGGGAACAGTGGGTTCCTCCGGCGCTCATCTCGAAGTCTGGTTGCTCGCGGCCATCGAGGCCGCGCTGGCTGGCGGAGCGGTCCTTCGCGCCTGCTGGCCGATGTCCCGCCAGGTGCATGAGAAAGGGTTTCGGGATTGGGTGACCTCCGCGGATCTGGCGGCCCAGGAGGCGATCTTGACGGTTATCCGGCGCCATGGTCCGGAACATCGGATCCTGGCAGAGGAGGGAGATCACGGGCCAGCGGGCGTAGATATAGAGGAAGGGCCTGTTTGGGTTGTCGATCCCCTGGATGGGACCACAAACTTTGCCCGACGGTTTCCGTGCTTTTCGGTATCGGTCGGGCTGCTGGTGGATGGCGAGCCCGTGGTGGGGGCCATCTATGATCCGCTGAAGGATATGCTGTTCACGGGGGCGCGAGGACGCGGCGCCTTCCTGAACGGAAAGCCGATCCGGGTGAGCGAGACGGAGCGGTTAGAGCAGGCGCTGATCGGGTTGGATTGGGGACACCAGAATGAGACGCGAGAGCGAATCTTGGGGTGGCTCAGCCGGCTGGCGGTGCGCTGTCAAACCGTTCGCGCCATCGGATCCGCGGCCCTGGGGATGGCCTATGTGGCGGCCGGATGGCTCGATTTCTATTTTCACTTTGCGCTGCAACCATGGGATGTGGCTGCAGCTGCAGTGATCGTTCGCGAGGCAGGAGGAACCATTTATCAACCGGATGGCGCGCCGTGGTCCTTCCGAAGCTCCGCCGCCGTGGTGAGCAATGGGCGGCTGGAGCGCGCGGTCTGGGCCGCTATGGGGATGTAAAGCGGAGCTTCGACGCGGGAGCGAAGACCCGGAGGGGGTCGGATGCCTAACCCCCTTCGGGAGACAGGAGCCAGGAGCCCAGCGATTTGACAGATTCGCAGTTCTCTGTTAATATGGAAAAGCGCGGTGAGCACATGCGTGAAGGGAGGTCGAAGGCTGGACCGCCGGTCGGCTGAGACGCCCCGGCGGTTCTTTGTTGCCCTGGAATCGGTCCCACGCCGTCCTCCAGGCGATCGCCAGACCCCTTCTCTCTCAACAGAAGCCCTGCTCAGGCTTCCCCCTCAAAATTTTTCGAGGAGTTCGTCCGATGTCTGAAGCGCGCATGAAGGGGACCGTTCGCTGGTTCAACCGCACCAAGGGTTACGGGTTCATCCGGCCTGATCACGGGGAGAAGGACATCTTCGTCCACTACTCCGGGATCGCGGGGGATGGTTTCCGGAACCTGGAGGAAGGGGACCGGGTGGAATTCAGCGTCCGGCAGACCGCGAAGGGGCCACAGGCTTACGATGTGATCCGCACATCCGCCTAACGGATCCTCCGTTCGCCCGAACAAAGGCCCTGCCTAAAGGCAGGGCCTTTGTTATTTTAAGCGGGATCTGTGACCGCAGGGGCGCTTTCGCCTCGCTTGTCGGATGGCCTACATGGCACATAAAATCGAATCGCGTCCCCCCCTCCCGCATCGCCACGTTGCGGGAGGAGGTTCGGGGAACGAGAGGAGGGGCAAGCGCTTCATGCCGCATGTCTCTCCCTGGGGACAAATGGATTTGATCAGGAGGCGAAAGGTGGAACGGAATGCCCGGGGGATTCTACAGGTTTGGGGAGGGCGACTGGACAGGCTGACGCTCTTCCTGCGCCAATCCGTCCAGGGGGGCGCGCTGTGGGTTCCGGTCCTGGCCGTCTTCACGGCGCTGGGGATCGGGGGCATTGTGGTCGCTCTGGCCACCGGTCAGCCGCGCCTGGCCCTCCTGGCCTACCAGGGGCTCTGGGAAGGCGCCTTCGGATCCCCGAAAGCCCTCAGCGAGACCCTCGTCCAGATGACGCCTTATGTCTTGGCCGGCCTGGGCATCGCCCTGGCGTTCCACGGAGGCCTTTTCAACATCGGTGCGGAGGGGCAGCTGGCCCTGGGCGCGATCGTGGCCGCATGGATCGGCTATGCCCTCCCACCCCTGGTGGGCGGGACCATCCCGCTCTTCCTGCATGTGCCTCTGGCCATCCTGGGCGGGGCGCTGGCCGGTGCCCTGTGGGCAGCGATCCCGGGCTGGCTGAAGGCGCGCACCGGCGGGCACGAGGTCATCAACACGATTATGATGAACTACATTGCGCTTCTCACGGCCAGCTACCTCCTGAACGGGCCCATGCGGGATCCCAGCCCGACCAACGTCGTGGCGCGGACGCCCCGGATCGCCGAGACCGCCCGGCTCCCCCGGCTGTTTGCGGACCCGGATCTCCGCCTCCATGCCGGTTTCCTGATCGCCCTCGGGATGGCCCTGCTGGTGGCCTGGCTCCTCTGGCGGACCACGCTGGGGTTTGAGATCCGGACGGTGGGGTTGAATCCCCACGCGGCCCGCTATGCCGGCATCCCGATCGTCCGGATCACGGTGCTCACCATGGCCATGAGCGGCTTTCTGGCCGGGATGGCTGGCGCGGTGCAGGTGACCGGTCTGAATTACCGTCACGAGCTGAGTTTCAACCTGGGATATGGCTTCGATGCCATCGCCATCGCGCTGCTGGGCAAGGTTCACCCCCTCGGGGTGGTGCTGGCGGCCTTCCTCTTCGGCGCGCTGCGCAACGGGGCCAGTCGCATGCAATTCCTCACCCAGGTCCCGGTGGATCTGATCTCGGTGATCCAGGCGCTGATTTTAATGTTTGTGGCGGCGGAGGCGATCATCCGCGCCCTCTATCGGCCGCTCTTCCGCGGGGCGGCCGAGGCGGAACAGATGGTGCTGACCCGCGGGTGGGGGGAGCTTTGAGGTATGAAAGGCCTGCGATGCCCTATCCTCCCCCTTTTTCTTCTCGGTGCGTCGGAACGCGGTCCGGCGTCGCTAAGACGGAGGGGGGAGCCCCATGAGGGGATCAACAGCGCAATCTCTGTTCATGGAGGCAGGATAGGCGTCCGGTTTCCAGACCTGTTCGGAGAGGATGCGGGATGGACGCGCGGCGATTCGGCTTTATCATCGGCGTGATCGCCCTGATTTTTGGAACAGCGGTGGCGCTGGGCTATGGGCGCTATCCGGCGGCGGTGATCCTCGTCAGCATGCTGGCCACCACCATCCGGGTTTCCACCCCGCTGGTGCTGGGGGCCCTCTCCGGCATCTTCTGCGAGCGGAGCGGGGTGGTGAACATCGCCATTGAGGGCATGATGCTGACGGCGGCGTTCACCGGGTTCACGGCCTCCCTCTATATCTACGACGCCGGCGTTCCGGGCCTCCTGGCTCTTCTCCTGGGCGTGCTCATCGCCATCCTCACGGGGGCCCTCCTGGGCCTGCTTCACGCTGTCCTTTCCGTCACCTACAAGACCGATCAGATCATCAGCGGGACCGTGATCAACATCCTGGCGGTGGGGATCACGGGGTATCTGAACCGCCAGCTTTTCTTTGGGGGCCAGATGCCCCATTCCCCCGGCGTGCTCCCCCGCATCGCCCTCCCCGGGCTTTCCGAGCTCCCTCTGGTGGGCAGTATCTTCAGCCAGCAGCCGATCACCTGGCTGGCGCCGATCCTGGTGATCCTGGTGCATATCCTGTTGTTCCGGACCGTATGGGGTCTGCGGACGCGGGCCGTGGGGGAACACCCGCGCGGCGCGGACACCCTGGGGATCGATGTGATCCGGCTTCGTTATATCAATGTGGTCCTGGGCGGAGCGATCGCCGGCCTGGCTGGGGCGTATTTCACCCTCGAGTCAGTGCCGGCCTTTGAGCCCCTGATGACCAACGGCCGGGGCTTCATCTCCCTGGCCGCGATGATCTTTGGGAACTGGACGCCGTTCGGGGCGTGGGCGGCCACGCTGCTGTTCGGGGCCGCGCAGGCCCTTCAGGCCAACGCCCAGCAATTCGAGTTCCCCGCCCCCTCTCAGTTCGTGGGCATGGTGCCCTATGTGATGACCATGCTGGTGCTGACCGGCATCGTCGGGCGGACGATCCCGCCTGCGGCGGACGGGCAGCCCTATGAGCGGGAGACCCTGCCTCCCCGTCGTCGGGCCGCTCATCCCTCTCCGCTGGAGCTCTCCGCGGACGGGGAGATCCTGCGGGCGGAGGGGATCGTCAAGCGCTTCCCCGGCGTGGTCGCCAACGATCATGTGAATTTCTCCCTGCGTCGGGGGGAGATCCATGCCGTCCTGGGGGAGAACGGAGCGGGGAAGACCACGCTGATGAACATCCTGTATGGCCTCTATCATCCCGATGAAGGGGAAATCTACATCCGGGGCCAGCCGGTGGAGATCCGCAGCCCCAGCGATGCGATCCGTATGGGCATCGGGATGGTCCACCAGCACTTCATGCTGGTGCCTGTGTTCACGGTGGCCGAGAACATCATCCTGGGCCAGGAAGTCCGGCGCGGGCCCTTCCTGGATCTCCGGCGGGCCGTGGAGGAAGTCCGCGCCCTTTCCCAGCGCTACGGGCTGGAAGTGGACCCGGAAGCGCGGGTGAAGGATCTGCCGGTTGGGGTTCAACAGCGGGTGGAGATCCTGAAAGCCCTTTACCGGAGGGCGGATATCCTGATCCTGGACGAGCCCACGGCGGTGCTGACCCCTCAGGAGACCGAAGAGCTGTTCCGGGTGATGCGCAACCTGCAGCAGCAGGGGGTCTCGATCATCTTCATCACCCACAAGCTGAAGGAGGTCATGGCGGTCGCCGATCGCATTACGGTGCTTCGAAACGGCCGCGTGGTGGGCACCCTGACCCCTGGGGAGGCGGATGAGGCGCATCTGGCGGCGATGATGGTCGGTCGCGAGGTGATGCTGACGGTGGAGAAGACCCCCGCCCGGCCCGGTCCGGAGGTCCTGCGGGTGGAGGATCTCCGGGTCCGCGACGACCGGGGCGCGATGGTGGTCAATGGGGTCAGCTTCTCCGTGCATGCGGGCGAGATCCTGGGGATCGCCGGGGTGCAGGGCAACGGCCAGACGGAGTTGATCGAGGCCCTGGTCGGGCTGCGGCCAGCCGCCGGCGGCCGGGTGCTCCTGCTGGGGGAGGAGATCACCCTGCAGCCGACCCGTGATCGGACCGAACGAGGGATGGCCCACATCCCGGAAGACCGCCAGAAGCACGGCCTGGTGTTGCCGTATTCCGTGGCGGACAACCTGGTCCTCAACACCTACTATCAGCCCCCCTTCGCCCGGGGGATCCAGCGGCAACCCCAGGCGGTCCGGGAGCACGCGCGGCGTTTGATCGCCCTCTACGACATCCGAACGCCCAGCCCCGATACGCCGGTGCGGAGCCTCTCCGGGGGGAACCAGCAGAAGGTGATCGCCGCCCGGGAGCTCTCCCGCCCCATCCGCCTGCTGGTGGCCAACCAGCCAACCCGGGGTCTGGATGTGGGGGCGACCGAGTATATCCATCGCAAGATCGTGGAGATGCGCGATCAGGGAGCGGCGGTCCTCCTGGTCTCCACCGAGCTGGATGAGATCTTCTCCCTGGCGGATCGGATCGCGGTGATGTATCGGGGCCGTATCGTCGCCATCCTGGATCAGGCGGAGGCCACGCTGCAGCAGGTGGGGCTGCTGATGGCGGGCGTGTTCCCGGCGGAGCGGTGGCCGATCGCCCAACCTTCGGAGCGCGCGTAGGGCAACTGCTCTCATCTCCGATCATCCCTCCTCAGGGGGTAGGAATGAAGCGGATCTGCGTGATCGGCGCAGGGTATGTCGGGCTCACCACGGCGGCGTGCCTGGCTGATCTGGGCAACCGTGTGGCCTGTGTGGATATCAACGAAGAAAAGATCGCCATGCTCCAGGAGGGCCGCCTCCCGATTTTCGAGCCGGGGCTGGAGGAGATCGTCCGCCGCAACATGAAAGCGGGCCGTCTTTCCTTCACCGTCTCCTACGAGGAGGGCATCAACGGCCTGCCGGCGGAGTTCGTCTTCATCGCCGTGGGGACGCCGGAGGGGGTGGACGGCGAAGCGGATCTGCGGTATGTGCGCATGGCCGCCGAGCGCATCGGCGAGGTGATGGATCATCCCCTGATCATCGTCAACAAGAGCACGGTGCCGGTGGGGACGGGGGACTGGGTGGCGGACATCGTGCGCAGCCGCCAGCGCCGGCCCATCCCCTTCTGGGTGGTCTCCAATCCGGAGTTCCTGCGGGAGGGATCCGCCGTTTACGATTTTATGAACCCGGACCGTATCGTGCTGGGCTCGCTGGATCGGGAGGCGGCAGAGAAGGTGGCGCAGCTGTATCTGCCCCTGCGCAGCACGATTATGATCACCGATCTGCGCACCGCGGAGATGATCAAGTATGCTTCCAATGCTTTCCTGGCCACCAAGATCTCCTTCATCAACGAGATCGCCAACATCTGCGAGGCCCTGGGGGCGGATGTGAAGGAGGTGGCGGCCGGCATGGGCTACGACAAGCGCATCGGCCGCGCCTTTCTGGATGCGGGGGTAGGGTGGGGGGGGTCTTGTTTCCCCAAGGATGTCAAGGCCCTCATCCACATGGCGGTTGTCCACGGATGCCATCCGCAGCTGCTGCAAGCGGTGGTGGAGATCAACCGGGACCAGCGGCGGCGGGTGGTGCGGAAGCTGAAGGAGATCCTGGGGGATCTGAACGGCATGGTGATCGGATTGCTCGGGCTGGCCTTCAAGCCGAACACCGATGACATCCGGGAGGCCCCGGCGCTGGAGATCGCGGGATATCTGCTTGAGGAGGGCGCGATCGTCCGCGCTTATGATCCGGTGGCCATGCCCAACGCCGCCCGGGTTCTCCCCCAGGTGATCATGTGCGCCGATCCCTACGAGCTGGCGGCGGGGGCGGACGCCCTGGTGGTGGTGACGGACTGGAACGAGTTCAAGCACCTGGATCTTCCGCGCATCAAGCAGCTCATGCGGCGGCCGGTGCTCATCGACGGCCGCAACATCTACGAGCCGGGCCTCATGCGCGAGCTGGGCTTCATTTACCGGGGGATCGGTCGGGGCACCAACGCGACGGCGGAGGGGGACCCACCGTTCGCCGCCGCGGCAAGGGCCGGCATCTCAGAAGGATAAGGCGGCTGGAGCGGTCTCCAGATCTTCCAGTTCTGCCGTTAGGGGGAACACGGGGTAGCGGCGCAGGTTCAGGAGAAACTCGACCCGGAACCTGCCCGTCAGCCCGATCGGCAGAAAGACGCCCCATCTCGTATAGCTTCACCGCGCGGGTTCCCTCAACCGGGCGGACCGTTGGGCGGGGCCGGCCCGTCGGGATGGGGGAGGATCTCCATCCGGATCACGGGGCGTCCGGCGGGAACATCTCGCTCAGGGTGACCAGCCGGAAGCGGGCCGCCAGGTCTGGCAGCGCCCGGCGGGCTCCTTCTACGTTCCATGAGCTGATGTGCAGCAGGATGATCTCTCCACCCCGCACGTGCTCCCGCAGGAAGGCGGCCACCCGCTCTGGATCCCGCACGCCCTGTCGATCCAGCGTCCGGTAGATATCCAGCGTCCAGAGGGCGACCCGCATGCCGCGCCGCCGCACCGCCTCCAGGATCTCCGGATCCGCTTCCGTGGTGAAGCCCGCCATCCCTGGCGGTCGAAACCAGCGGGTGGGGTAGGGCTGGCCCAGGGCCTCCTCCACAGCCCGCTGCCAGCCGTCGAGCTCGGCGTCGATGATCGCGGGGTCTGGATGGGGCGTTAGCACGCGATGATGGAGGGTGTGATTGCCCAGCTCGTGGCCGCCGGCCACCAGGCGCCGGACCAGCTCCGGGTGGGCGCGGAATATCCGTCCCACACAGAAGAAGGTGGCCCGAGCCCCTGCCGCCTCCAGATCCTGAAGCAGGGGTTCCATCAGATGGGGAAGGAAACAATCATCGAAGGTCAGCGCCACCATAGGAGGGGATCCACGGCAGACCACGCCCGGTGTGGCACAGGGAGGCGGTCCTGCCCGCCGGCGGGGCCTGGAAAGCCCTCTCCGGGCTTCCCGCAGGGATTGGCGCAATACCCGGGGGTCTTCATCGGGAACCGGCCGGCCCGGCGGGGGAGCAGTCTCCGGCCATCGCGCGCCGAGCAGGAGCAGGAGAAGGTTTCCTGGGAAGATCCCAGGGGATCGGATGGTCGCGGGGCCTCTGTGGATGCCCATGGCACCATACCTCCCGGGATGGATACGCCTGTCCTCACTGCAGGATCCCGCTTTGCGCAGGGTTTTCTTCGGGAAGGCTCCAGGCGATCGCTCGCGGCGCGGTGGCCCACGGCCGGGACGAGCGGCTGGGAGGAGCCGATCGGCCTTCAGAAGCCGCGCCCCGGCCGGAACCAGTCAGCCCATCGATTCCCCGGGGGAGCGTTCCCGGTGGGTTTCGATCCAGGCGAGGGCTTCGCGGATGGGGATGAATTTCCCTTCGGGCCACAGCCATTCCACCGGCATGGCGAAGCCGGGGAGGGCCCTGCTCCGCAGGATCCCGCCTTCCACCGGGATGGGGGTCAGGCGGTTTCCCTCCAGCCGGTAGAACTCGGTCCCTGCTGGCCCGTAGGGATCGATCAGCCAGACTTCCGGCACCCCGGCCCGCTCGTATCCCTGCAGTTTGGGTCCCCGGTCGTAGGCGAGGGTGCCGCGGGAGAGGATCTCCACCACCAGGTCGGGCGCGCCCATCACCCCGCGCTCGGTGATCCGATGGGCTCGCTCCCGGGCCACGAACAGGATGTCCGGCTCGTAGACCTGGTCGGGGGCCAGCACCACCGGCGTGCGGGATCCCCGCACCTCCCCCAGATCATGAAGCTCCACATACACCCGCAGCAGAGTATACAGGAATCCGAACAATCGCTCGTGGATGTCCAGGGCGGGCGAGGGCATGATCATCACCCCGTCGATGAGCTCGGCCTTGCGATCCTCCGGCGCCAGCTCCAGGAACTCCTCGGCCGTCATCCGCTCCGCCACCTCCACCCGCGCGCCGAACTTCCAGTGTCCCATCTCTGCCTCCTGTGCCCTTGCCGTCAGACCCGGCGGTTGCGCTCCGGTGAGCCGTTTACTCCTCGGACCCATAGCATGCCAGCCCCAGTCCTCCAGGCCCGGCATGGGTGGCCACAGCGGGCCCGGCCTCGGCGACGATGATCTCCGCTGGTCGCAGTTCCTCCTCCAGGGCGCGGGCGATCGCTTCCGCCACTTCCGGAAGCCGGGTGTGCATCACCCCGATCCGAAGATCCCGCCGCCCGCGGGCATACTCCCGGATCAGCTCCAGGAGGCGGGCCCGGGCCCGCTGAGTGGTTCGCACCCGCTCATGCGCCTCAATCCGACCCTCGTGGAGTTTCAGGATCGGCTTCAACTGGAGGAGGTTCCCCATCAGCGCCTGGATGTTGCTCACCCGTCCTCCCTTGGCTAAATACTCCAGGGTGTCCAGAACGAAATAAAACACCATGCGGGTCCTCATGAACTCCAGGCGCTCCAGGATTTCCCGGGCGGTCGCCCCGGCGCGGGCCATGCGAGCGGCTTCCAGCACCAGCATCCCCTGAGGGACGGAGATCCAGCGGGTGTCCACGACATGGATCTCCGCCTCGGGGAGCATCTCCCGCGCCGCCACCGCCGATGCGTAGGTCCCGCTCAGCGCCGAGGAAAGATGAATCGAGAGGATAGGATGCCCCTCCTCACTCAGCTGCCGGTAGGTCTCATAAAACCGACCCACCGGCGGCTGGGAAGTCGTGGGGAGCGTCGGGGAGGTCTGGAGATATCGATAAAAGGTCTCCAGATCCAGATCCTCTCCCTCATAGTAGGTCCGCCCGCCGATGTTCACCACCAGGGGGACTACCGTGATCGCATACTGGCGGAACAATTCGGGCGGAAGATGTGCGCCGCTATCCGTAACGATCCGCACCATCGCGTTATCATCCCGGTGGGGGTAATCGGCTGGTCATCCCCCATAATACCATCCTGTATCCCACATCACCAGCGGCTTCGCATCGGGGTCTCGCAGGCCGGCCTCGATCACTTCCGCCACGAACACGGTATGATCCCCCCGGCGCACCGCATCCGTCACCCGGGCCTCAAACCATGCCGGCAGGTCCAGGAGGAGCGGCGCGCCGGTCTGGGGGCCCCGCTCGAAGGGATAGCCGTTCAACCGCCCTTCGGACACCTGGGTGGGGCGGAAGAAAGCCGCAGCGATCTCTTTCTGCCCGGCCCCCAGGATGTTCACGGCGAATTGACCGGTCCGCTCGATCAACGCGTGGAGATGGCTGTCCCGTTTCACTCCCACCATCACCAGGGGTGGGTTGAACGAGGCCTGGGAGAGCCAGTTGATGGTCCCGGCGGCGATCTCCTCCCCATCCGCCGCGGTCAGCACGTAAAGGCCATAGGTGATCAGCCTGAGGGTGCGCTTGCGGATCTCGGGATCCATCGTTTGTCCCTCCTCCCGTTGTTCGGATTCGCATGGACGCCCTCGCCTTCGGAGGGGGAATCGCCCCTTCCCGTGGCCCGCCGAACCACGGCGAGGGGGATTGTTTCATAGCTTACCTGGAACACTCCCTTCCCGGCAATGGGTTCCCCTCCTTGCGAAGGGGGGAAGGGGGCGTGAAGCTCTTCGGGTTCAGGTAGGCGCTTGGGTCATCCGCTTCGGACGCTGAGGGCAAGGTCGGGACTGAAGCGTTAGGGCGAAAGGGCCAGGGCGGAAGCCCGATCATCACCGGTAGGAGCCGCTTCCGCAGCGATCTCTGCGACGGCATCAGGGAGATACGGCCTCCAGGTGGGCCCGGGCCGCCTGGAAGTGGGGGTTGATCCGCAGGGCTTGCTCGAAGAGCGCCCGGGCGCGCTCCCGATCCCCCAACGCCAGCAGCGCCTGGCCCTTATAGTCATACCATTCTTCAACATAAGGTGTCACCCGCAGGTTCGCATCCGCCAGGGCGATGACATCGGTGTAACGGCCAGCCGCCAGATAAGCCTCGAAAGGCTCAAACCGATACCACAGGATCCGCCAGGGCAGCCCCAGAGACCGCGCCTGATCGAAGGCCGTTGCGGCATCCTCGACCCGCCCCAGATGCAACAGCGCGGCGCCCGCATTGAACCAGGCGAAGGCCTCCTGAGGATGGGCCGCGAGCTCCTCCTGCGCCCGGGCCAACGCTTCCTCCCACATCCGGCGGTCGTCGTCCCAGGTGGGGCCGATCAGCTCCCGGAGGCGGCCCTCCGCCCCGGGAGGATAGATCACGATATACGTGCGATGGAAGTGCCGCCAGTAACGGTCCACCTCGGCATATGGAACGCCCTGATTGGGACCCATATAGGAGTCCATCAGGATGAACTGCCCCGCCCGCTCGCTGTAACCGATCAGGAGCCTATAATGCCCCATCCATCCCTGCCGGGGATCGGGCTCAAAGCCGGTCTCGATGATCACCGGGAAGCCGGATCGGAGCAGACGCTTGAGCAATTCGATATCCCCATTCACCCGCACCCGTGCCCCCAGCCCCAGGCTTCGGGCGAAGGCCACCATTTCCTCCGGCGAGACGTTTTTGTCCTCCGGGTCCGGCTTCAGGACAGCCGCTGTATCCCGCTGGGACCCGTGCCACCCATAGAAGCTCAGGGCCATCGCCAGGGTGGCCGGCCCGCAATTGTTCCAGGTCTGGAACATATGGCGCACTCCGTAAAGCAACACATCGGCCTGATCCAGCGCCGCCGGGGTATTGCGCGCGGCCTGGGTCGGCCCCGGGAACGCCGGCCGGGTGACGGTAGGCGTTGGCGTCGAGGGAGGCGGGGTGAGGGTGGGCGATGGAGAAGGGACCGGCGTCAGGGAAGGACGGGCGGTCCTTGTCGGGGAAGGGCGCGGAGCAGCCGGCGTGAGAAGAGCCGCTAGCCGTTCCGGGGGCACCGTTGCCATCGGCGTGGGGACCTCTTCCGGATGCGCCGGCCAGAACCAGGGCTGAAGGGGCTCCGGGACCAGTCGAGCGATATAGCGAGGGGGAAGGCGGTGAAGGCCCTCCCAGATCGCCCCCAGGCTCAGGAAAGCCACCAGCAGGCTGAGCCCGATCCATTTCCGATGGAATCCCATCCCGTATCCCCTTCCCGGATCGTGGGTATGTAACTCTTTATTCTATGGAAATGCGCGGGATATCGAAGGCGGCTTCCAGTAGCGCCACCAGGCCTGCGGCGACCAGCGTATGGCCTCCCATTAGGAGGGCCAGAGGCGCCCGAGCCGCGGCTTCGATCCATTCCCGGATCACCGGATCGCGGATCTCGGAAGCCGCAAAGAGATCCGCGGCGTAGCGGTCCGCGGGCGATGGCCAGCGGCCGGCGGCCGCCATCCAGACCCGGAGGTCCAGCAGGGCTCCATCGGCCAGTTCCGTTAGCGTTTCGAAGAAGCGCGGGGGCCCTACTGCCTGAAGATAAGCATACACCAGGGAGCGCACCTCGCCCCGTTGCATCCGGGCGCTGGCCTGCATCCCCCGCTCCTCGCTGAACACGCGGGTCCAGACCTGGGCGTGCCGTTCCAGGGCCGTCCAGGCCCACGAGGGGACGCGCCCCGCCACGATCAGACGGCTCCCCGGGGTTCGCAACAGGGCCTGGATCCGGTGCACCCGGGAGGGATCCCATCCGGTTCGCGCCACGGCCTCTCGGAGAGCGGTAGGCGCCTGGGGATGCTGGGCGGCGATCAGGGCGTCCACCGGTGTATCCAGATCCAGGAGGGAGGCGGTGGAACGCGGCCAGACCCGCGCCGGGAGACCGGCCTCCCGATGCAGCACCCATGCCATCGCATTGTCCGTGGGAAGCCGCCGGGCACAGGCGGGGATGATCTCCGCCGGGGCCACCGCAATCCAGTCGCTGGAATGCAGGTTGTTGGTCAGCAGGCCTTGCCGGATTTCCGCGAACGTGGTGAGCACCGCTTCCCAATCCGCCGAGCTCATCAAGGGCGCGGCGCCCGCCCCTACGTAGAGCAGGCGGGAGATCCGATGGCGCTGGATCAGCTCGGCCAGGCGGGCGCCGAATTCGAACGGCTGACCCCCCGGATCCAGATCCACTTCCAGAGGGAAAGGGGCCCCTTCCAGGGCTTCCAGGCCCTCTCGATCCGGAGCGGCCAGGATGACCCGGGCCACCTGTCCGGTATCCATGATCCGACGGATGGTCTCCTGAGCCGCCACCCGGAGGATCCGCCCCATTTGCTGTTCCAGCGGGTGGTTCCCCATCGGGCCCACCATCACCAGCAGGGCGAGATCTTTCATATGGTCCCCCCGAGCTTTCCCATCATCTTGTGGCATCAGGGGTTGCGCCGCCGTCTTCCCTATGGGATTTGGGAGCGCGCGTTCTTCCCATCACTCTCTGAGTTAGAATCATACCCGGAGATGGGGAGAATCTCATCCCTTCCGGCCGGAGGACTCCACGATGACGACCGCGCGAGGCGCTGCCACCACCTGGCCTCAGTGGATCGCCCTGAGCCTGTATGGGCTGGCTTTAACCATGACCTCCAATGTGGTGGATCCCCCGTGGCTGAGCCAGAAGGCAAGCGAGCTGGCGGGCCCGGGCTGGCAGAACACCCTGCTGGGCAGCGTGGCCTTCATCGGCCTGATCTGGGCCGCCCTGGTTCAGCCGGTCTTTGGAGCCTGGAGCGATCGGATCCACAGTCCCTGGGGACGTCGCAAGCCGTTCCTCTGGCTGGGCAGCCTGCTCCTGGCCGTGGCCCTGGCCCTCCTCATTGCCGCGCCTTCTGTGCCGCTGCTCATCCTGGCTCTGCTCCTGGTGCAAACGTTCTCCAACATGGTGCAGGCCGCCTACCAGGGGTTGATCCCCGATCATGTGCCCGAGGATCAGCGGGGCCGGGCCTCCGGGATCAAGGGATTTATGGAGATCCCGGCGGTGGTGATCGGTCCGCTGATCGCCGGTTATTTCCTGGGCCGGGGGCAAATCTGGGGGCCCTATCCGGTGCTGGTGATGCTCTATCTTCTGGTTGGGCTGATCACGGCGGCAGCGGTGCCCTCCCAGGCTCTGGTCGAGCCGCCGGCTCGTCGCCCCGCCTGGATCTATCAGGTGGAATGGGGCCGCGCCCCCACCTTTGCCTTCTGGCTGGCCCATCGCCTCATGTTCTGGTGGGCGCTGCTGACGCTGCGCACCTTTCTGATCTTCTTCTTCCGGGATACCATGGGCCTGACGATGGAGCAGGCGCAGGCGCTCAATGGCGCCCTTTCGGCGATCCTGGGGGCGGTGATCCTGTTGCTGATGGTGCCTTCCGGCGCCCTGGCCGATCGCTGGGGCGTGCGCCCGCTGCTCCAGGGCGCCGGGATCCTGGCCAGCCTGGGGACCTTCGGCTTCCTCGGTGTATCCCGGCTGTATGGACGGCCGGAGCTCCCGGTGCTGGTGGCCGCTTCGCTGACCATCGGAGTGGGCGTGGCCATGTTCGTGGCGGCCAGCTGGACCTGGATCACTCGCATCGTGCCTTCCGATGAGGCGGCGCGCTATCTGGGGCTGGGGAATATCGCCACGGCGGTGGGCAGCGCCATCGCCCGTCTGAGCGGCCCGGCCATCGACGCGCTGAACCGGACCACGGGCAGCCTGCTGGGTTACGATGTGATCTACGGCCTGGCCGGCCTGCTGTTCCTGGGCAGTCTGCTCCTGGCACGCCCCCCCGCCTGGACGGATAAACGCCTGTGAGCCTCCGATCGAGCGCGGGGAGAGGCAAGGCTTCCCTGGATCCAGCGTCTGGTAGAATGCGGAGGCGCTCGTGCGGTTGCGGGAATGGATGGAGGCGCTTCCCAAACGACTTCAGCCGCTCCTCCCGCCGGACCTCCGGGGGTTCCGATGGTCCGCCCGGCCATGGCTGGTGCAGGTCTACTATCACGACCCGGCGTTTCACTACGAGGTGTGGCACCTGGGGGAACGGCGGGGGCGCATCGAGATCGGCCTGCATTTTGAGAGCCGGGACCCGGAGCGAAATCGGGACGCTCTCAAGCGGATGAGCCGTCACATCTGGGAGATCCGGGATCGCCTGGGGCCTTACGTGGAGGCCGAGCTATGGGATCGCGGATGGGCCAAGGTGTTTGAGACCCATCCGCTTCCGCCGCTGGATGAGGAAAGCCTGGAGCGTTTCGCTCAGCGTCTGACGCTCTGGATCCAGACGCTGGAGCCGATCCTCGCCCGGGAGCAAGCCGGCGCCCACGACCTCCCAACTCCCCCAAGGGGGGCATAAGGCGCGGATCTGCTCGAAGTTTTCCAGGCGGTAGCGTTCGGGGGAGGCCGCGGACTTCCCCCTGAAAGAAGAGGATCCCGTTCTGGAGGACAACCCCATTGCCCATCGGAGCGCCTATGCGTCACCTTCCTTCCTTTCTCAGGGAATTGAACCCCAGCCAGCAGGAAGCGGTCACTGCGCCGGACGGGCCGATCCTGGTGCTGGCCGGGCCGGGCAGCGGGAAAACGCGGGTGCTGACCTACCGGATCGCCTATCTGCTGACCGTTCGCCGTGTCTCTCCCTTCCACATCCTGGCTGTCACCTTCACCAATAAAGCGGCGGAAGAAATGCGGGCCCGCTTGGAGGCTCTGTTCGGCGAGCGGGCCGCCGAGCTCACCCTGGGGACTTTCCACGCCATCTGCGCCCGCTTCCTGCGCCGGGAAGCCTCGCTCCTGGGCCTGAACCCTCAATTTGTGATTTACGACGAGGAAGACCAGCTGGAAGCCGTCCGGCAGGCGCTGCGCGATCTCCACCTGGATGAGAAGCGCTACCGGCCCGGGGCGCTGCGGGCGGCCATCTCCCGGGCCAAGAACGAGTTCATCCGTCCGGATGACTACCCCATTCGCACCTACTTCGATGAGATCGTCGCTCGCGTTTACAGCCGCTATGAGGAACGCCTGCGAGCCGCCGATGCCCTGGACTTCGATGATCTCCTGCTGCGGGCGGTCGATCTGTTTGAAAACCACCCCGAGGCCCTGGCCCGCTATCAGGAACGCTACCGCCATATCCTGGTGGACGAGTTCCAGGATACGAACACCGTGCAGGTTTTCCTGTTGCGGCTGCTGGCCTCCCGGCACCGCAACCTGTTTTGCGTGGGGGATGAGGATCAGAGCATCTACGGCTGGCGCGGGGCGGATTTCCGCAATGTCATCCGCTTCCGGGAACATTTCCCTGAGGCCCGCATCATCATCCTCGAAGAGAATTACCGGTCCACCCGGACCATCCTGGAGGCGGCCCAGTCGGTTATCCGTTTCAACCGGGAGCGGTATAACGAGAAGCGCCTGGTCGCCGCCCGCGGGCCCGGTTCCCCGATTACGGTCTACGAAGCGTTCGACGAAGAGGACGAGGCCGCCTTCGTGGTCCGTCATATCCAGGAGCTGATCGAAACCCGTGGGGTTCGGCCTCAGGAGATCGCTGTGATGTATCGGACCAACGCGCAATCCCGGGCGCTGGAGGAAGCCTTCATCCGGGCCGGTCTGCCCTACCGGCTGGTGGGCGGCGTCCGCTTCTATCAGCGCCGCGAGATCAAGGACCTTCTGGCTTACCTCCGCCTGGTCCTGAACCCCCATGACGATCTCAGCCTGGTCCGCGTCCTGAACGTGCCCCCACGGGGGATCGGCCCGGCGACGCTCTCCAAGTTAACGGCGCTGGCCCAGCAGCAGGGGAGCTCTCTGTTCACGGCCATCGAACAGGCCACGGGCCATCCCTCCCCGATTCGGGGAGGGGAAGGGGGGAGGGGTGGGATCTCCCTTCCCCAGAAAATCCGCCATGCCCTCGTCGATCTCATCGAGCGGATCCGGGCCTGGCAGGCGGCCCGCGAGCGCATGGGCGTGGCGGAGTTGTTGCGGCGCATCATCGATGAGATCGGCTACGCGGAATATCTGGAGAGCCTGGAGGATCAGGAGCGGGAGATCGGAGGACGGCGCTGGGATAACGTGATGGAGCTGCTGCGGGTCGCTGCCCCCTATCGACCGGGCGCTTTCGAGGATCCGCTGGCGGTCTTCCTCAGCGAGGCGGCCCTGATCTCCGATGTGGATACCCTGCGGGATGACGTGGATGCGCCGATCCTGTTAACGCTCCATGCCGCCAAGGGGCTGGAATTCGAGGCGGTGTTCATCACCGGTCTGGAGGAGGGGTTGCTTCCGCACAGCCGTTCTATGGATGAGCCCGCCGCCCTGGAGGAAGAGCGGCGCCTGTTCTACGTGGGGATGACGCGAGCCAAAGATCTCCTGTTCCTGACCTATGCCTTCCGTCGGTATGAGGAGATCCGCACGCCCTCGCGGTTCCTCCGAGAGATCCCGAAGGAGCTGTGGAGTGCGGTGCCTGGGCACCGCACTCCACGGGCCCCTCGATCCCGGCGGGATCGCAAAGCGGCCGCTTTACAGGAAACCCCGGTGGCCCCTCCCTCCAGCCTGCGCTTCCGCCCGGGCATGCGGGTTCGTCATCCTCAGTTTGGGGAAGGGCTGATCCTGGAGAGCCGGCGGGCTGGCCCGGACGAAGAGGTGGTGGTGATGTTCGAGGAAGCTGGGCTTAAGCGGCTCCTGGCCGGGTTTGCAAACCTGCAGATCCTCCCGGATCCGACACGTCCCCCTTCGTAGCGCGTGAGCTGGTTATGATCTATGAGTCCGCTTTCAACCGGCGCCTTCGATAGAAATCGCACCAGCGCCGCACCGGGCAGAGCTCGCAACGCGGTCGCTGGGCTTTGCAGATCTCCCGGCCATGGCGGATCAGGAGCAGGTGGAAGGGGAGGTATCGTTCCGGCGGGACCAGCGCTTCCATCCAGTCATGAGCTTTCTCCGCGGACATCCCCTCGGGGATCAGGCCCAGACGGGTTCCCACGCGGTGAACGTGCGTATCCACCGGGAACGCGGGCTTATCCAGCGAAAACAGGAGCACGATGGCCGCTGTCTTCGGCCCCACCCCGTCCAGCCTCCGCAGCCAGGCTTTGGCTTCCTCCACCGGCCATTCCGCCAGGAAGTCGAGGGACAGCTCCCCGCGCTCCTCCGTGATCCGCTGCAGGATCCGCTGGATACGGGGCGCTTTCTGAGCGGAAAGCCCGGCGGGCCGGATGGCCTCCTGCACGGCCTCCACGGGGGCATCCCGCACCGCCTCCCAGGTGGGAAACCGTTCGCGCAGCCGCTCGAAAGCCCGCCAGCTGTTGATGTCGCTGGTGTTCTGAGAGAGGACGGTCAGGATCAATTCCGAGAGGGGATCCAGCCGCCAGCGGGCCGGGATCCCGTAATAGGCCTCCAGCGCACGGTCGATTTCTTCCGCCTTCCGCTTTAGCGCTGCACGGGGTCGATCCATATCTCCAGTTCTGCTGCCGGATGGTTCTCAGGGCTTACATCGCGGGACCGCAATCGGGGGGGCGGCCGCGGGAGGGCGATTCTATTCTCCGAACCAGGCCCGGAGCCGCTCCGCCTCGAAGGCCCGCTTTTCCTCCAGGTAACGGGAGGAGGGCTCGGTGAGCTCGATCTCGGGAGCCGGATCCGCGAGGAAGCGCCCACGCACCAGCATCGCCTCGCCTCGTCCCATCTCCAGGTAACAGAATCCCTCTCCCGTGAAGGCGGCCATCGGCTCCCGACCGGCGAACACCGCCGCGATCCGCTCTGCGACCACCTGGCCCTCCGCCTCCGCGAAGACCCCCGCCTTGGGCATGGGCATGCCGTTCGGGAGGAGGATCTCGGTGATGTCGCCGATGGCGTAAACGCCCGGGAATCGGGTTTCCAGCGTCCGGGGGTTCACCCGCACCCAGGCTCCGCCATCAGTGAGACCGCTGCGAACCACCACTTCCGGACAGCGGTGGGGGGGCACTCCCAGAAGCAGATCGAAGGGCCGTCGCCGCTCGCCGAAGCGCACCGCTCCCGCTTCCACGGATGTGGCCTTCTGGTTGGGGGAGAACTCGATCCCATGCTCCGCGAGGCGCCCCTCCAGCACGGAGCAGCCGGCCGCTCCCAGAACAGGGAGGGACATCGGCTGGGGGGTGAACACCGACAGATGGGCCCGGATGCCCCGCGCCTCGAAGAAGTCCTTCAACAGGAAGGCCATCTCGTAGGGCGCGGGCGGGCACTTATACGGAGCGCCGAAAATCCCGATCACGACCTGCCCGCCCTGGAACGCGCGCACCGCCTCCGCCGCCCGGGGGATCTCCTGGGGATCGTATACATTGATCGCGTGCTCCCGGAAGCCGGGGATGGCGTCCGGATCCAGTTCGGCGCCCAGCGCGATCACCATCGCGTCCCCTTCCAGGCGCTGGCCGTCCGCTTCCACGGCCCGGTTGGCCGGATCGATGGCATGGATCGTGGCCTGCAGGACGCGGATGCCCAGGCGCTCCAGCGCCTTCAACGGCCGGCGCCCCTCCTCGAGGGTGCCCCGGCCGATCATGGCCCACGTCTTGCGCAGGCCCATCATGAAATATGGACGTCGCTCGATCAAAAGGATCTCGTCCTCTGGGGGGAGCCGTTGACGGAGCGCATAAGCCGTCGCCACTCCCCCGAAGCCGCCGCCCAGGATCAACACCCGTCGCATGAAACCCTCCTGTTCCAAGGCTTTCGGGGATCGAACCTCTCAGATCCGGAAGGCCCGATCGCCCTTCCTCTCCGGTCTGAAGAAAGCCTCCGTGCGCCTGCTAACGCTTCTAGTTTACACGGGGAAATGGCGCGCATGCCAGCGCTCCTCCACCCGGGTGGCGACCTGAACCGCCTCATGCTCCAGGCGAACTCCTCCATAGCGTTGAGGATGCGTTAGATAATCCTTAAGATAAGCCAGCAAAAACCCGATGATGCCCTTCTCCCGCCACTGGCGGATGTGGACCAGCTCGTGGACCAGGAGGAGGAATCCCGGCAACCGATCCAGCGGCCAGTAATCCGGATCTATAAAGATATGTCGTCCGAGGGTCACGGCGGCCGGGTCGACCCCGGGGATCGGATCCGGCATCAGCCGCAGGATCAGCCGGGAGAGCGGGGTCCCGACGTGCAGGCATGCGCGTTCCCAATCCATCTCGGAAAGCCAGGGGTCGGCAAGCTCGCGCAGCAGAGCCCGTATCGACTCGGGGATCGGTCCTCGGTAAGGGATCATCCCGGTTGCCTCCATACCCATGGGGTTTTCGAGATCGCGCGGAACTCCGATGAGACCCCGCGTGATCCCCAGAAAGCATCCTCTCTCCGATCATACGGTCTTCGGAGTGGGAGCCAAACGGGGCAAATCCCATCTGGATTCACGGCGATCATGGGCGACCCGCTCGTGTGCGCTGTCCCGGAAATGACTACAATTTACTGGATGATCCTTCCGCTCAGGGGAAGAACCCATGAGCTGGACCCGCTATCGTGAGGTGGTTCTGGATCAGCTGCAGCGCGCCTTCGAAGCGAATCGGGACACGATCCCTGCGGCGGCCCGTCTGATCGCCGACGCCGTGGCCGGGGATCGGATCGTCCATGTGTTTGGGAGTGGACACTCGCAACTGGTGGCCCTGGATATCGTCGGTCGCGCCGGGGGGCTGGCGGGTGTGAACCCCATATGGGATCCCCTGTTCGGGCGGGCTGAGCGCCTGGAGGGGTTTGCTCCGGTTCTCCTGGCCGCCCACGCTTTTCATCCGGGAGATGTGCTGATTGTGATCTCCCATTCGGGCCGCAATCCCGCCCCCATTGAAGTTGCCCTTCACGGCAGGCAGCACGGCCTTCCGGTGATCGCCGTGACCGCTGTGGCCTTCAGCCGCTCCATCCCCTCCCGCCATTCCTCGGGCAAACGTCTTTTCGAGCTTGCGGATGTGGTCCTGGATACCATGGGCCCTCCGGGCGATGCGGCCATCCGCCTGGATGGGGAGCTTTACGCAGGACCCACCTCCACCGTGGTCGGCGCCGCCCTGCTTCAGGCGGTGATCGCGGAGGCGGCCGCCCGGCTGATGGAGCAGGGGATCCGTCCCCCGCTGTTCCGTTCCGGCAACCTGGAGGGAGCGGACGCCCATAATCAGGAGCTGCGCGCCCGTTACCGGGGGCGGGTGCTGTTCCTGATTTAGTCCAGTTTGTCTCAAGGTCCACCCATGTGGAGCATTCGAAGCCGAAGCGCCAGATGGAATACCCTGGCTGGGCTTGGGGTTCTGATCCTTTTCGCCTTCGGCCTCCGGCTCTATCGACTGGGCGAGCCCTCTCTCTGGAACGATGAGGGCCTGACCCTTTATAGAGCGCGGGCCTCATGGGAGGAGCTCCTCCGTGGGCAGATTGTCCTGCAGGGTCTTCGACCTATTCTGACCATTGACAATCACCCCCCGCTTTACTTCGTTGTGCTGAAAATTTGGATTGCGCTGGCTGGCGATACGGAGTTCGCTCTTCGGTTCCCATCCGTGTGGGCTTCGATCCTCATCATTCCCCTCGCCTGGACGGTCTGGAAACAGCTTAGGGAGCCGGCCGCGGCCTGGGTCAGCGCCCTTCTCCTGGCTGTCTCGCCCCTCTATTTATGGTATGGCCAGGAGGCCCGGATGTATACGCTTCTGGCCCTCGAGAGCCTGTTTCTTTTCCGGCTCTGGCTTTCCTTTTCCGGGAATTTCTCGCGAACTTCTTCCCGGTTTGTCATGATCGCTGCGATGATTTCTATGTTGTTGACGCATTATACTTCTATCCTGCTGCTTTTTTCGCTCTGGCTTTGGGCTCTCCTTCAGCCCCAACGTAGCCAGCGCCGTATGGCGCTCATATCTCTTCCTGCTTTTGTTGTGTTGGGGCTTTTTCTTCCCTTTCTTTATCAAAGGCTGCTCAGTGGGCCGGAACGGGATTACCGCTTCATCCCTTTTCTGGATCTTCTGATCGACATATTCCGATCGCCCGCCTTTGGAACTTCTTTTCCTTATAGGAATTCCGGGTTGTGGCCCATTCAGTGGGCGTGGGTGGGGGCGATGGGGATAGGGAGCTGGCATCTCCTGCGCCACAAACGATCCGTTGGTTTCCTGTTTCTGTTCTCTTTCTTCGGTCCCACGATTCTTCTCTATGGGCTTTCTCATATAAAACCGCTCTATCAAAACATCCGCCATCTGTTCCTGATCACTCCAATGGCTTATCTCCTGGCATCCCTGGGATTTGCTTTCCTGATCCGCCGCAGCGTTTACGTTGGGATCCCCATCAGCGCCTTTGTTTGCGCTGGCATGCTCCTGAGCGATGGGCTCTATTTTTCTGAACCCTATCCTCTCAAGGAGGACTGGCGGGGTGCTCTGGCCTGGACGAACCGACAGGTCATTTCAAAGGATCTGGTGATTCTTCAAGACCTCACACTGACCCCACTGGCCAGGTATTACTATCATGGCTCTGCCCCTCTTCTTCTGATCGGTCGGGAGGGCGAAGAGCAGGAAGGGATGATTCAAGCGCTGGAAGCTTCCACACAGCGTCCAGAGCGCATCTGGCTGATCACAGGCCTCTCCCAGGAAGATCTCTTCCGGCCCAATCAGGCTCTCCCCCACTGGTTGAGCGCGAACAGCCTCTATCTGATGCAAAAGGTATTCCCCAGCCGGAATATATGGGTTCGTGTGCTGGTCTATGATCTCTATGCCTGGGATCGTCAGCCGTCCCCGGAAGCAATCCCGGTGGATCTTCGCATCGGATCTTACCTTCGCCTTCGATGGATAGAGGGGCCGGAGCTTGAACATCCTATTCTCCGCTGGTGGTTTTTCTGGGAGAAAGGATCGCTCTCATCGCTGAATCTATGGTTGGACATTCGACTTATCGATGGGAGGGGTGAGGTCTGGGCTCGGGAAGTTCAACCGATCTGGCCTTCGTTCCCCCCGGACCGATGGCCGGAGAGCCGGCTGGTTCGCCAGCAGGTCCGTATGCGATTGCCTCCCGGCCTTCCTCCGGGGATCTATCGGTTGCGGGTGGAAGCCTTCGATCTCGATCGCCGCATCCCGGCGAATGGGGCGTCCGGGTGGGAATCGCCATCTTTCTTCCTGGAAGGCTATACCGATCCTGCGGGTTCCATGACGCCTGGGGTTCGCTCCATGGGCGGGGTCCAGCTGCTTGCCGCTCGGCCGGTTGTGGATCCTCCCTATTTCCCCGGTCTTGGAGTGCCGGTTCACCTGCTCTGGCGGGCTGAAGCCGACCCTCCTCGTGCGCGTTCGATGGCTTTATTCTGGCAGCAGGGCGCCACGCGTCGTCTCCTGTTCCGGGGAGAGCTGGGCCCTTCGTTCTTCCCCTCCGATCGGTGGAAGGCCGGCCAGGTCGTTGCGCAACCGCTCGTCCTGCCGTTGCCTCCGGACCTCCGGGGCTACGGGCAGGTCCGGCTGGTTCTCTATGACGAGCGCGGGGAGCCGATCCCGTGGGAAACCCCGTGGCCTTTTTATCGCCAGGGCTACCCTGTGTTCACGCTGAGCCTCTCCCCCTGGCCGGTCCGTCACAAGCCGATCCCGCTGAACCGGGAAGGTCGCGCGTGTTTTGAGGGATGGATCTGTCTGGATCGCTACGAGATCCAGCCGGAGCAGGCCGCCCCCGGTCAGACAGTGGAGGTCCGTCTGGCCTGGCACGTGCGGCGCCGGCCGGAGCGCCCCGGGGTGGTGTTCGTCCATCTGAGCCGGCGACCGGACCAGCCGCCTCTCACGACAGGGGATGCGCCCCCACAAGGAGGCCAGCGTCCGATTTTGACTTGGGAGCCGGGGGAATATGTGGAGGACATCCATCGGCTGCAGATCCCGGAAGATCTTCCCCCTGGCCCGTATGGGATCTTCATCGGCTGGTACTCGGAGGAAGGGCGCTGGAGGGCTGTGGATCGTTCCGGGGCGCGTTATCCGCTGGATGCGGTCCCGTTGGGGGAGATCGAAGTTCGGCCGTAAACGAAAAGGGGGATGGATGGGCCAGGCATCCATCCCCCTTTCGACGCAATAGCGTTCCATCAGGCCGGGATCGGGACCGGAGCCGGCCCGGTGCCGGGAGCCGGGGCGCTGGGCTGGGGGGCCGTCGGCTGGGGGGCGGGGCCGGCGGCCCCGGGCGCCTTCGGTTCCGGCGGCGTCCGCCCTTCCATAATCGCCCGGAAGGCCTCCGCGTCCAGGGTCTCCATCTCGATCAGCTTCTGAGCCACCGCCTCCAGCTTATCCCGGTGCTCGGTGAGGATCCGCTTGGCCCGCTCGTAGGCCTCCATCACCAGGCGGCGGACCTCGGCGTCGATCTCCTGGGCCACGGCGTCGCTGTAGTCCCGCTGCTCAGCGATCTCCTTGCCCAGGAAGATCAGCTCCTCTTTCTTTCCGAAGACCATCGGCCCGAGCTTCTCGCTCATCCCATACCGGGTGACCATGGCCCGGGCCAGCTCGGTGACCCGCTCCAGGTCCTCCGCCGCGCCCGTGGTGATATCGCCGAAGACGATCTCCTCTGCGGCGCGGCCGCCCAGGGCCATCGCCATATCGTCCAGGAACTTGGAGCGGGTCCACAGGGTTCGATCCTCCTCGGGGAGGGCCAGGGTGTAGCCGCCGGCCATGCCCCGGGGGATGATCGTCACCTTGTGCACCGGATCGCAGTTGGGCAGGTAGTAAGCGACCACTGCGTGGCCGGCCTCATGGTAGGCGATGATGCGCTTCTCGCGCTCGGTGATGATGCGGCTCTTGCGCTCCGGGCCGGCGATGACCTTCTCGATCGCCTCCTCGAAGTCCTTCATGGAGATCTTCTTCTTGTTCTTGCGGGCGGCCAGGATGGCGGCCTCGTTGACCACGTTGGCGATGTCCGCGCCGACGAAGCCCGGCGTGGCCCGGGCCAGCACCGACACATCCACATCATCGTCCAGCGGCTTGCCTCGCAGGTGCACCCGGAAGATCGCCTCCCGCCCTTTCACGTCCGGCCGATCCAGGATCACCCGGCGATCGAAACGCCCGGGGCGCAGGAGGGCGGGATCGAGGATATCCGGGCGGTTCGTGTTATGCAGCAGGATGGGCGTCTCTCCGCCGAAGAAAGCCTCATATTGACAGCCACAGAGATCATAGACATAGCCATCGTAAGGGATCCGGCGCACAGAGCGGACCACCGGAAGGTGGGCGCGGCTGTTCTCCCGCTTCCAGCCGGGCAGCAGGGGGTTATCCCAGCGGCTCAGGCCCAGTCGATAAGCGCGGGTAGCAGGGAGCGGCTTGCCTCCGGCAATCCGGCGCCCGGCCCGGGCGCGGAAGGTGGAGATGTAACTGTTGAGGCCATGCATCCGGCAGAGCCAGTGGAGCTCCAGGATCAGCTGACGATTCACCGAAGTGATCTCCAGCTTGCCCCTGGCGTCGATGTAGCCATCCCCCCGGGCATAGCCTCGCAGGAACTCCACGAAATACTCAAAGGGAGCTTCGAACAGGAAGGCCGGCACATGCTTGTTCCAGGCCGTCCGGCCGACATGGCGGGCGAAGAAATCCGCCAGCGGCTTGCTGTGATACACCAGGTGGATGGCCCGACCCGGGCCTTCCCGGACGCGGTCCGGCTCCAGGCCGAAGATCTCGCGCATCAGACGGCGGATATCCTCTATTTCCTCCCGCTCATCAGCGCCCAGGGAGAAGATCACCTCCTTGCGGCTGTAGCCATCGGCGGCGAAATACCCCAGAAGCCGGCACAGCTCCGGCGTCACCGGCACCTTCTCCGGCAGGGTGTGGCGATAGACCGTACGGGTCAGGAGGCGCGGGAGATGGAGCCCACGGCGCCACTTGGAGACCGTGGTCTGGGAGACGCCGATCGCTGCGGCAATGGCGGCCTGGGGAATTGGGGCGGCGGTGGCCCATTCATAGGCGGCCCGGACCTCCTCGCGCTCCAGGTAAACGGGGAGCTCCATCGAAAAAGCCTGAGGGAAGCGATGGGCGCGAACCGAGCGGGCGCGAGAGGAACGGTTCACCTTGTAAGGCAGGGCGACCAGGACATCGCCAGGCTGTAGCTCGGCCACCGCCTTGGTAACCAGCCCCTGCCGGGTGCGCACGAACACGGAGTGATTGCCCGTAGCCCGGATGGTTCCGCCGGCGAATTCGATCTCATAGATCTCGGCCACCCGGTGGCGGAACACACCGCGGACCGGGACGAACGCGCTGTGGCCGAAGAGCAGGGAGTGATTCCCCCGAGGATCGTGGCGGGGCACCAGCCCCAGGGCCATGAAGTCAGCGGGCTTCTCGATCCCCTCCTCTCCGGGCGCGTAATAGCGATCCACCACTTCCGCGATGGGCAGAAGGCGGACGCGCCCGTCTCGCTCCCTGATCAGGATGGGGGTATCACCGGTGACGCTGGCGGCCATGACGATCACATTCGTGTCGGTGTCGAAGCCGTCCATCTCCACCAGGATCTGGTTGAGGGTCTGCTCCCGCTCATCGTGGCTGCCGCCGATCCCGGCTCCGCGGTAGCGGCCCACCGCGTCGATCTCATCGATGAACACGATGCACGGGCTGTGGCGCTTCGCCTGCTCGAAGAGATCTCGAACCCGGGCGGCCCCGACGCCCACGAACATCTCCACGAACTCGGAGCCCGAGATCGAGAAGAAGGGAACCCCCGCCTCGCCGGAGACCGCCTTGGCCAGGAGGGTCTTGCCGGTTCCCGGCGGGCCGACCAGAAGGACCCCCTTCGGGATCCGGGCGCCCAGGGCGATGAACTTCTCCGGCTCCTTCAGGAACTCCACCACCTCCTGAAGCTCCTGCTTGGCCTCATCGACCCCGGCCACGTCATCGAAGGTGACCGTGGGGCGCTCCCCGGTGAACATACGGGCCCGGCTCTTGCTGAAATTGAAGGCCTGGTTCCCGGGAGCCTGGGCCTGGCGCAGGATGAAATAAAAGAGGCCCACCACCAGAAGGACCGGCAACCCGTAGGTCAGGAAGGCGATGAGGATGCCTCCCCACTCGTTGGGGCGCTCCGGGACATACTGGATGCTCCGGAGCTTATCCTCGGGGACTCCCAGGGCTTTCATCTGATCCAGGAAAGTCGAACCGTTCTCTTTAACGGTGCTCAGGATCTTCCCGTTTTTGAGCTCGACCTGGACGTAGTCTCCGCTGACGACGACTTTCTTCACCTCGCCGGCCTCCAGGCGGGCGGCGATATCCGTGAGGGAGACGGATTCCCCACGGCTCCCGCCTCCCCGACCCATCGCCAGGAAGACGATCAGGGTGACCGCGATGAGGAGCCAGATCAACCCGTTGCGCAATCGCGCCGAATTCACCAGCGGCCTCCTGTCCTCCGATTTCCACCTTGATTATATCACGCAAATCCTTGGATTTCCCTCTTCCGACATGAATGGGGATGAAGCCCGATCGACGAAGGATTACAGCGGGCTGCGCCACACCAGCTCCTCTGGATAAGGATGCCAGAGGATCTGTTGCCGGAGCCATTCGGGCGCGGAGGCTTTCTGGAGATGGTGCCGGAACAGGGTGAGGGGGACGATCAGAGGCACCCGGCCTTCCTGGTAGGCTTGGATGCGCTCGATCAGCTCCTGGCGCTCCGGATCCGGCAGCATCCGCCGGAGGTATCCCAGGGCGTGATGCAGGGCGTTGGCAACCCGGCCGCGGGTGAGCAGCTCCCCCATTGCCTGGGCCAGCTCGGCCTCATAATCGGGGAGGATCTCCGGCCAGCGCCGGCCGGCGCGGGCGGCCAGCTGTCCGAGGCGTTGCAGGCGGGCGGGGCTCCGAGCCATCAGGAACAGCTTATGGGCCGTATGGAATCGGATGAGCCCTTCCGGCTCGGGGAAGGATCTTTGCCAGTCCCGCCAGCGCCGGTAAGTGAACAGGGCGGCGATGAAGCGCTCTCGCAGGGCGGGATCGCGCAGACGGCCCTCTTCCTCGACCGGAAGCATGGGCCAGCGACGGACGAGGGCCCGGGCGAACAGACCGGAGCCGGTGCGCCCGGGCATCCCGCTCTCGGTGTGCACAGGAACCCGAAACAGGCCGCAGCTGGGGGATCCCTTCTTCAAGATGAACCCATCCAGGTCGAGGGCGGCCAGCTCCTCCAGACGGGCGGCAGCCCAGCGTTCCATGGCCTCGGTCCAGTCCCGTCCGCTCCGGCGGCCGACCAGGCGGGGCGATGCCGGATCCCCGACCAGGATCACGGGCTCCCGAGGGATCCCCATCCCGACCTCCGCTTCGGGGCACACAGGAATCCACTCCACATAGGGGTCCAGGAGGCGCTGCACGAAATCATCCCGGCGGTGTCCTCCGTCGAATCGAACCGGCTCTCCCAGCAGGCATGCGCTGATTCCAATGCGCAGGCGAGGCCATTCCATCGTCGTGTCCTCCTCAAAGGAGCAGCGAGATAACGGATTGTCCCTTGCTTCCAGGCGATTTCCCGGTCTGGTGTCCGGCTGGATCCTCCCTTACCGGGTTCTACCGGCGCCGGTGGGTCCAGATCAGCAAGAGGGTGTGGCCGATGCTAGTCGCGGCCAGGGAGGGATGGGCCCATCCGATGCCGCTGGCGCCGATGAGCAGGCCGCTCAGGATGAGCATCCCAATCCGGACGGCGCGGCCTTCTGGAGGCGCCAGCCGGAGGGCGAGGGCGAAGAGGCCTCCCATTAGCATCGGAATCCGCCATTCGGTGAGCCCGCTCCATACCCCAAAGGTGACGGCGATGGCCTTTCCCCCCTTTCCCCCCAGCCATGGGGATCGGGCGTGGCCCAGGGGAGCGGCCATGGCCATGGGAAAGAGGGCCCATCCAGAAAGACCCCCCATGGACCGGGCTAGCCATATCGGGATGGCGCCCTTAAGGAATTCAAGGAGGAGGGCGGGGATAAACCATCGCCATCCCCCAGCCCGTTTGACGTTCATCGCCCCAGGGTTCCCATCGCCATAGCGACGGATGTCCACACCAAGAGCCCAGCGGCCGATCCAGTAGGCCAGCGGCAGGGACCCCGAAAAACCCGCGATCGCCGTCCACAGGATCACGCCCATCCCGTCCTTCACGGATTTCGCCTCTCCATCAGGCGCGGGGATTTCCACCATGGGGAAAGACGGCGCTCTGCCGCCGGATGCATCCACAGCGTCCATCCTCCCGCGACCAGCAGGCTGGTCAGAAAGAAGAACAGCCCTTCCTCCATTGGAAGGCCCAGAACGGTCCATCCGGTGGTGAAGGCGGGGTTGAGGAACCAGATCCCCGCGTGGATTGCCAGCCGGTCCGCAGCGCTTAAGAAGAGCGCAGGGGGAACCCAGCGCAGGAGCAGCGCCCGGCGGGAGGCATACAGGATGTCTGCGCCGAAGAGGGTCTGCACGAGGAGCGGCGGCCATCCCCACATCCCGATGGCCACCAGGTAGGCTCCGGGGTCGCCCAGGCGATGGGCCAGGCTCAGGATGGCGAGGCCGGCTCCCACCAGGAACATGGCGCTGCCCGCGCGAAAGGCTCGACCATCCCTATCGATCTCCCTTTCGTCCTGCCAGATCCAGAGGGACCAGAGACCGATCAGAAGAGGTTGAAGCACAAAGAAAAGATACTCCTCCAGGGGAACCCACCCGATCGTCAGGCCCAGCACGCGTTGGGGAGCGTAGCCCCATATGCCCCGGGCGACCAGAACGTTGTCCCATGGGGTGGTGTAGATCAGGGCGATCGTCGCGAGGGCCAGAGCTCCCTGCATGCCCCTGCGGAAGAGGGTCGGGGAGAGTTCACCCCGTCGGACGCGGATATGCACAGCCCATCCAAGGGCAAGGATCGGAAGGAGCAGGAACACAACCAGGAACATCGCGTAGCTCACGTTTACCTCCAGGGCGGGAACTTCGAATACACCCTCCGTTCTTTCCACTTCAGATCCCAGCCGAGCCGGCGGGCCAGCCATCCTCGCGTTCCGGCTCCAGCCACCAGGGCGGCGCCCAGGGGGGCCAGGAGGGCGGAGCCAGGGGAGCCCATCCGGAGGGCCCACGGCAGAAGGCCTATGGCGGCCAGGATCCAGGAGGCTCCGAAAGCCCACCGGGTCCGGGCCCGCTGCCCGGGAATGAGCAGACCCATGGGCCCGGCCATCCCGGCCACCAGCAAAACGGCCATCGCGCGTCGTGAAAGGGGCTGGTCCAGCGCGCCCTCGCTCCAGCGGGCCATCGCCTGATAGAGATGAGCCAGATTCCGGCTCATGCGGGCGCGCACCAGCGGCCGGCCGTCGGCGAGGGCGATTCGGAACCCCAGACGCTGTAGCCGTCGGCCCAGAGCGAGATCTTCCAGCACATCCCCGCGCACCGCTGCGAACCCGCCGCTCGCTTCGTAGGCCGAACGACCGATCAGCAAATATTGCCCGTTGATGATCCCCTGGAGATCGGGAAGCGCCGCGAACCATCCGGCGAAGGCCACGGCGAGCACGGCTGCCTCCAGGGCGTTTCGGATCTCGAAGGCGGGGAAGAGGGTGACGCCATCCAGGGCCTGTGCGAGGGCCCATCCGACCACCCGTGCGGCGCTATCCGGGGCGTGACACGTGTCCGCGTCGGTGAACAACAGCCATTCCCCCTGCGCCCGAAGCGCTCCCTGATGCAAGGCGTAGGGCTTCCCCAGCCAGCCGGCAGGCGGACCCTCCACCCGGATCACCTGTGCGCCCCATAATCGGGCGATCTCCCCGGTTCCATCTGTGGAGCCATCATCGACCACCCAGAGCTCCATGGGGCCGGGGTATTCCAGCCGCCGCAGAGAGGACAACAGGCGGGGCAGGTTGGCGGCCTCGTTCCGCGCAGGCACGATGATGGAAAGAGAGGGCAGCGATCGCCCGATTTGGAAGTGAGGTGGGATCGGGAGGCGGTGAGCCCGCCGGTATCCGATCCCCGACAGCGCCCCAGCGATCGCTGTCCCCATCAGGGTCAGCCAGGGGAAATCCATCCTTTCCTCCTTACGGGTCCCGAAGCTCACAGATTTTCACCGGCACCCCGTCGCGAGGCTCGAGGGTAGCGCCCAGCCGCGCCGCTCGTTCCCGGAAGGCCGGCTCCATACGCGCACGCTGCAGGATCCGGATCAGGATGATTCGACCTTCCATCCAGGCGAAGGAAGCTCCCACGCAAAACCGGGGTCCACCGCCGAACGGAAGATAATCGAAGCCGCCCGAGGGCTTTGCGGCCGGGTTCCGGAACCGTTCCGGACGGAAGCAGTGGGCTTCTTCCCACCGGTCCGAGCGCCGGTGCAGCGCGTAGATGGGAATCATCACGCGGACCCCGGAGGGGATGGCCAACCCTTCCAGGGAAGTCGAGGCGCTCGCGATGCGGTTCAGAACCGGGATCGGAGGATACAGGCGCATGGATTCGCGGGCTGCGGCATCGAGAAGGGGAAGGCGCCTCAGATCCTCAAAGGTCGGAGGCCGATCGCCGACGACCCTTCGGATCTCCGCCTGAACCTGCTCCATCTCTGCGGGATGCGTTAGCAACAGGGCGAGGGTCCAGGCCAGCCAGGCCGTCACGGTGTCGTGACCGGCGATCAACAGGGTGATCAGCTGATCCCGAATGAGCGCATCGTCCATCCACTCGCATCGCGTCCAGTGGGAAAGCAAGTCCTCGCCCCGGCGGCTTTCCCGCCGGCGGTCTTGAATCCACTGATCGATTTGCCGGTCGAGGTGATCCAGAGCGGCGGTGTCGATGCGGCGTGGCCCGTTTTTCCACAGGAGCCAGAGGCCGGGGGAGATATAGGCCACCGCGGCCTTCAGCATCCGTGCCAGCGGCGGCAGATGGGCCTCTTCGATAGAGAGGTTGAAGAGGGATTCCATCAAAACGCCCAGGGTCAGGAGACGCAGC
This sequence comes from Thermoflexus sp., assembly GCF_034432235.1. Taxonomy (NCBI): domain Bacteria; kingdom Bacillati; phylum Chloroflexota; class Thermoflexia; order Thermoflexales; family Thermoflexaceae; genus Thermoflexus; species Thermoflexus sp. Next base: position 52,945 of record NZ_DAOUCJ010000003.1, read on the forward strand.
TCCTCCAGCAGATCTACCCGGTCCCCGACCACCCAGCGGCTGATCCGCTCATCGGTCCGGTGGAGGATCCGGGGGACCCAGCGGGCCAACCCCGGCCCGCGCAGGAACGGCTCGATTTCCCTCCGCAGGGCCTCATGGAGATCGCCATCCGTCACCAGGAGGCCGTGGCGGAAAAGCCGGACGACGGGATCTCCTTCAATGCGGGAGCGGAAGCGTCCCCGTTCCTCGAGGAGCACTGTCCGTGCGGCGCGGGGTCCTGCCGCGACCAGCGCGCGGAACCCCGGCCAGGCCAGCCAGAAGGCTTCCCCATGGGCTTCCGAGAGGGCCAGCAGCCCCTCCAGCAGGGACCGATGGCGGATCATCCGACAGGCGGCTTGAAGCGAGGGGATCTTTCGCAGGCTCATCCCGGTTCCCTCATCCGTGGATTCGCTCCTTTCGCTTCCCCCGGGCGTCGATGCACGGCGCAGGGTAATCCCGTCCGATACGGCACCCCACCTGGCGTTGTAGATCTTCGGGCATCGTCCATGGGGCGTGGATGAACGCCTCGGGAACCCGATCCAGCTCCGGAAGATAGCGACGGATATATCCCCCATGGGGGTCGGCTTGACGGGCCTGGCGGATGATATCGAAGGAACGAAGGGCGGAAAGGGGATCCAGCCCGGCGCCAGCAGCCCACTGCCAGTTTCCCCCGTTGACAGCGGGATCGCCGTCGATCAGGTTCTCGAGGAACCAGCGTTCGCCCTCTCGCCAGTCGATGTCCATACACCGGGAAAGGAAAAAGGCGGTAAGCATCCGTGCCCGGTTGGGCATCCAGCCTTCCTGGGCCAGCTGGCGCATGGCGGCGTCGATCAGGGGATAGCCCGTTCGGCCGGCGCGCCAGGCTTCCAGAGCCCGGGGATCCTTTTCAGGAGGACGGGCCTCCCGCGGCGGCCGAAGGCTTCGTCGGCGCAGATCCGGAAAGGCGTAGAACCATGTGAGGAAGAAATCCCGCCAGATGAGCTCGTTGATCCACGCCCGGACGCTGCGGCGGCTTTCGGCGTTGGGGGCGCGGGCTTCGGCTTCCAGGGCTGCCCACAGTGCCTGTCGCGGCGAAAGCATCCCGAAGCGCAGGTAGGGGGAAAGGCGGGATCCTCCCTCCCCATCGAGCCGCCTCCGCAGCGCTCGATAATGAAAAATGGGCGCGTCGTCTCCTTGCACAAAGACCCTCAGGCGCTCCCAGGCGGCTTGTTCCCCCGCGGGAAATCCTTCCGGGGTCCGGACTGCTGGCAGGGGAAGGCTCGGAAGCTCCGTCGGCATGCGCCAGCGGCTGGGGATGGCCTTCTCGGACAGGACTGCAGGGATAGGATGGCTTTCCCAGCGACGCCGGAAGGCCCCGAACACGCGGTATGGGCTGCCATCCTCCTTGACCAGGACATCCGGCGGGTGGATGGTGGGCCAGCCGATGCGGATCAGGGGAAGCCAGGAGGCGACCTCCGCGTCCCTCCGCCGGGCATAGGGGCTGACATCCCCCTCGGCGAACACCGCGGTGGCCCCCGTTTCCACCATCAACCCGCGGAGGATCTCCGCCGGAGGACCTTCGCGGACGACCAGATAGCCTCCACGGGCGCGCAGCTCTTCGTCCAGCGCTCGCAGCCCAGCCATCAGGAAGGCCCGGCGGCGGGGGGAGGCCCGGGCGAAGGCGGGATCCAGGATGAAGACCGGGATCACCTCCTCTGCCGCCTGCCAGGCCAGCGTCAGGGCAGGGTGATCCCTCAATCGGAGATCCCGGCGGATCCACCAGATCACCCGGCGGGCCATCATCCTCCCTCCACGGCGGTCGGTGCCGGCACCTGTTCCGGGAAGATTCGATGCAGGATCTCGATCGCCTCGAGGGCCACCGCTCGTTCAAAGGTATAAAAGCCTTCGTAGTAACGGCCCGGACGGATAAGGGATGGGACTTCCAGGGCCATCAGGCACATCCCAATTCCCGGGCCATGGGCGATCACGAACCAGTAAGCCTCCAGCGGTGTCCCTCCCGTATCGATGAGGATCGTGCGTTCGTGAAAGCGAAAGGCGTCTGGATCCGGCACGTCGTGGGCTCCGTAGATCCAGAGCCCTTTCAGAGATCCAGCCAGGTGGCGGTAACGACGCCTCTGGGGAAGCAGCCGGGAGAGGCGCTGGAAGGAGACGTGAAGCTCCGCCTCGCCCCGCTGGTCCGCTGCGAGCTCCTCCAGGATGTGGCTGATACGGGTCATCGCCTCCACGGAGAACGTATATCGAAACGAGAGATGGCCCAGGTCCTCCGGTCGGACCCGATACAGCAGATCCTCGCCCTGCGGGATGCGGGCGCTCATCGCTCGTCGGTAGAACGCTTCCAGCACATCGAAGGCCTGGATGTTCATCGGATGCCCTCCATCGAAGGCCTGACGAATGGGGAGTGGATGATCCAGCGCCGGCGGGGCAGGGCGGCCAGGTCCTCCCGCATGTCCTCTGCCACCCGCCACGCCCCGAGGGCCACGGCCGGGATGGACTGGCCCGGGAAAACGCTGTCTCCGACCAGATACAGACGGGGGCGGATGCGAGACCTGCAGCTGCGCCCCAGGCGGGTCTGAGGAAACCCGCCTACCCACCCCATCGGGCGTCCGGTGAACTGCTGGAAGGTGATGGGGGTGGCGGCCTCGGCCCATGCCAGATCCTCCGGCAGCCGGGGAAGGACACGGGCGGCGGCTTGCAGGACACGCGCCACCATCTCCGCCTTGCGCCGGGCGTAGGCTTCTCGATCCTGCTGAAACAGTGACCACCACCGCCGGAGATCCGTGTGGGTGCTCAGGGTAAGCGCGCGGAATCCCCGGGGGGCGCGTGAAGGATCCGCAGCTGGGCTGATGGAGAGGAACACTGCCCCTCCTTCATCGAAAGGCTCTCCCTGCAGGATCTGGTGATGCAGCGGGAGATCCGACGGGACGGCCGCCTCCGCGACGGCGGCGTAGACCACGAAAGCCCCCCAGCCATCCGGCGGAGCGGCCGGCGCCCGTCGCCATGGAGGAGGTGCAACTTCCCTGAGCAGGCGAACAGCCCCAGCTGGCGGCATGTTCAGGATCACCCCCTCTGCCTCCCAGACGCCATAACCCCGGGTCTCGACCTGGAACCCGCCATCCGCTTGGGGGCGGACGGCGATGACCTCGTGGCGGAAACGAATCTCCCCTCCGTATCGGACGATGGCGTCGGCCAGCCGGGCGGCGATCGCCCCGATGCCTCCTGGAAGCCAGCCCACCCCGGTATGGGGGAGATCCAGGGCCGCCGCCGCGTAGAGCGCGTTGGCGCGTTCCACCGTCGTTTGAGCGCTGATCCATAGCTGACCGTTGACCAGTTCCCGGAGCCGCCGATCGCCGGGTGGGAGGCGGCTCGCGGCCGGTCGGAAGGCATCTCGAATCCAGCCCGGTAGGTCCGCCGGATGGGCAGAGAGGCGGAGAGCCCGGAGCAAGCGCAAGAGATCTCGAGGGCGCTGAGGTGGCCATGGCAGTCGCTCTCGAATCAGAGCCCACAGGGCTTTGGCGGTCCGCTCCTGCCACGCCCAGAACGGCTCTCCGGCCGACCCCAGGACCCGCAGGCGTTCTTCCCGCCAGCGCTCTCGATCCGTCCAGCGGGGGATGGTCTGCCCGTCCGATAGATGCACCTGCATGGCGACAGGCTCCAGGTGGATCCCCCATTCCAGCTCCAGACGCTCTCCCAGGCGGTGAAGGGGCATATCGGGCCCAAACCCGGCGGCCAGGGTGGCTCCGGCGTCAAATCGAAAGCCGTGTCGATCAAATGTCGAGGCGCATCCGCCGGGGTAGGCCTGGGTCTCCATGACCACCACCGGAATCCCATAGCGGGCAAGGATCGCAGCGGCCGTCAGCCCGCCGATGCCAGCGCCGACCACGATCACCGGCCGCATGGGGCATTTCCTTCCAGCGCGCGTCGGGTTTGCCAAGCCCGGTAGGCAAAGAGCAGCGGCAGCCCCAGCCAGATCGCCCACGCCACAACCCGGCGCAGGGGGGAGGCGGGCAGATCGGCTTCAATCGCATCGACGATGCGGGTTCGATCAGGCCCAATCGCCTCAAAGCGATGGCGATGACGCCATCGGGCGAATGGGCCCTCCTCCTGTTCATCCACAAACCCCTCTGGCGAGACCTCTTCATGGCGCGCTGTCCAGCGGATCCGCAGCGGCCCCAGCCCGAAGGAGAACCGGACGCGAGAGCCGGGCGCCAGCGGCTCCCGCAGTTCCCACCGCAGACCGAGGAGAGGAGGGGTGAGCCGCTCCAGGGCCATAGGGTCCTGATGGAAACGGATCACCGCCTCCTGGGGGGCCTGAACATCGAACGAATGGTGAAACTTCATGAGCACCTATCCTCCGCTGTCGAAGGGATGGAGGCTTTTAGCCAGCGGACCAGATCCATCCCTACCGGGTCCCCGGCCAGATGCCGGCGCAGGCCGAGGGCGTAGGCCTTGAGATAGCGGGAGAGCTCGGCCACGCAGCGATGGTGATGACGGACCAGGCCGATGATCCACTCGATTTCCATTCGCACCGCCTCGGGGTCCCCCAGGCGCAGGGCGGCTTCGATCACCTTCCCCAGCTCCAGAAGCCCGATTTCCAGCTCTGCCTCCTGCACCTCGGCGCGGAGTTGCATCCGTAGAGAAGCCTCCAGGGCGGGACGGACGGCGCGATATCGAGCCAGGGCTTCCCGGTAGACTTCAGGCAAGGGGGTGAACTCCGGCGATCGATCTCCGCGGAGGATTGCCTCCACGCGGTCCGGGAGCTCTTCCCCCAACTCCCCGATATAGACGCCGGGGATGTAGGCTCCCAGAGAGGGCCGCTGCTGAAAAACCCGCCCGCCATAGGCCACCGGAACGTCCATCTCCCGCAGGAGATCCGCCATGTCGGCCAGGCTGGCCGCGGTTGTGAGCATCTGGGCCGTCAGGATCACCAGCCGGGGGCGGATGGCCTTGATGGCTTCTTGCATGCGGAGCAGCGGCACATCGGCCCCCAGGTCCACCACGGGCCATCCTCGCCGGCGCAGGAGAAAGGAAACCCAGAGCCCGGGGAGGATGTGCCTCTCCCCGGGAGGACAGGCGATCAAGAGGCGCTCCGATCGGAGCGGCGGTGGAGCGGCGGCGATCAGGGCATGGAGCCGGCGGGTGGCCAGGGCCGATGCGAAGTGCTCCTGCTGGACGGTGGCCAGGCCCTGATACCATCGGTCTCCGATTTCCTCCAAAGCGGGTTGCAGCAGGCGCAGGACGACCACTTCCGGGGGATACAGGGCGAAGGCCTGGACAAGCACGCTTTCAGCCTCCTCCTCGGCGAAGCGCATGCAGGCGTCGATCCAGGCCTTCCGCAGGCTCTGCAAGGAAGGCGCCCCCTCTGGAGAAGCCAGCGTCTCCCCGGTCTCCCGCAGCGGATCTCGCCCCTGGGCCTCCAGAGTCCGCCAGAGGGCGACCGCCCGTCCGATCGACATTCCCTCCGCCTGTCGAGCCATCAGCCAGCGGATGATCTCGATATCCCGGCGGGAATACAGCCGGTGTCCGCCCGGCGTGCGGGCCGGACGGGGAAGCCCATACCGGCGCTCCCAGGCTCGCAGGGTGTGCGGCAGGATCCCGGTTTCTCGGACCACTGCTTTCAGGTTGTAGGTGGGGGCTTCGAGATCGGTCTTCTCCCTCATCCCTCTCCCCTGGGTTTTTCCACCGGAGGTGGGGATCCCGGATAGGCCGCCTCTCACGCCGGGAGGTCAGAACCCCGGGTCCAGGCCGGCCGCCATAGGAGGATCCGCCGGGGAGGGGTGGTCGCTGGGAACTCCTGCCGGATCCGCTCGGCGACCAGCTTGGCGGAGAGCAGGACCATGGGAAGGCCGGTGCCTGGATGGGTGCTCGCTCCCACAAAGTATACGTTGGGGTAGCGGGGATGACGGTTGGACGGACGGAGATATCCGACCTGGGAGAACTGATGGCCCAGGCCGAAAGCAGCCCCTCGCTCCAGATTGTATAACTGTCCCCACTCCCGGGGAGTGCGGATGATCTCCACGCGAATCCAGCGCAGGAAATCCCTCAGGCCCAGGGTTTGGGCTAAGCGGGCGGCGATGGCCTCGCGGGCGCGTGTGATCCACTCGATCCTGTCCTCCATGGGATCCTCCTGCAGATGGCCCACGGGCACCAGGGCCATGACCGCGTCGCATCCCGCCGGGGCGGCCGCTGGATCCAGCCGGGAGGGAACGTGCAGGTAAAAGCTGGGGGGATCGGGAAGCTCATGGTCCCGGAAGATCCGTTCGAAGCTGGCGCGGTAGTCCCCTGTTAGGAAAACGTGGTGAGGATAGAGGGAAGGGATCTGACGATCCAACCCCCAATAGAAGGTGAGCACCCCGCAGCTGTAGCGCATCCGCTGGAGGCGTTGCACCTCGGGTCCGGGCGGCAGCAGCTGTCGATACGCGTAGGGGAGATCCGCGTTGATGACGACCAGATCCGCAGGGATCCGATGGCCGTCCTCCAGAACGACCCCGGTCGCTCGGTGGCCATCGATCTCGATCCGCTTCACGGGGGCCTGATAGATGAAGCGAACCCCCCGATCTTCCGCCAGGGCGGCCAGCGCTTCCACGATCCGATACATGCCGCCCCGCGGGAACCAGATTCCTTCTGTCAGCTCGGAGGCAGCCAGCAGCGCGTAGGTGGCCGGCGCTTCATAGGGGCTGAGGCCCAGATACATATCCTGAAAGGTCATCGCTGCCCGCAGGCGGGCGTCCCGGACATAGCGGCGAGTGTCCGCATAGTGCCGGCGCAGGGCGCGCATCTGAAACAGAAGCGGGATCTGCTGCGGCCCGAAATATTCAAAAGGAGAGCGGAAATTCCGACCGACGAACCGTTCCAGCGCCAGGCGGTAGAAGCGATGCCCATCCTGGAGGTATCGCAGGAAGCCTTCAAAAGCCCCTGGCTCCAGCGCTTCGATCTGCTCACGGATCTGGACCAGGTCGGAGGTCATCACCAGCTGGGATCCGTCCCAGAAAGAAATTGCGTATGTAGGATCCACACGGATCAGCTCCAGGTGATCCTCGATGCGCCCGCCCAGATCGGCAAACGTCTGGGCGAACACGTGGGGCATCAGCATCAAGGTGGGCCCCGTGTCCCAGCGATAGCCGCCTTGAATCAGGCGGCCACAGCGCCCCCCGGGTTCCGCGTTTTTCTCGAGGACGGTCACCTGCCATCCTTGCTGGGCCAGTCGGGCAGCAGCCGCCAGGCCGCCCAGCCCCGCTCCAACGATCACCGCATGCGAAGCCATTCGCTCCTCCGTGGAAGGAATGGAGCCTCAGGAACCCTCGGCGAACGGGCGCGAGGGCGGACGATCCATCGGATCCGCCCCCGCTGCCCCTTCACCCGCTCCTGCACCCCTTTCACCTTACCAGAGTTTCCATATTTTGTCAAGAATATTCTTGACAAAATATGGACAACTCGATAAAATAGAGGCATCCAGAGGGAGGAGGGGGGATGGCGGTGCGGGAGTGGAGCTGGGAGGAGGGGCTGGTTCGGCGGGCGTGGGAGGGATGGAACAGTCCAGCCAGCGAAGGGAGGGCTGTGCCCGATGGGGTGCTGGATCGAGCCTATCGGGTTTGCGAGGCCGTCCTGCGGGCGCACAGCCGCTCGTTCTATCTGTCCTCTGCCCTTTTGCCGGCGGAGACCCGACGGGCGATTCGGGTGCTGTATGCCTTCTGCCGGGTAACCGACGATCTGGTCGATCAGGGAGATGGGGATCGGGAAGGGCGTCTATCGCGCTGGCGGGAGCTGGTCCTGGCTTCCGATCCGCCCGCGGAGGAGCCGGTGGCCCTGGCCTGGGCGCATGTGCGGGCGCGCTATCGTATCCCGCAGGGCCTGGTGGAGCAATTTCTGGATGGCGTTTCCCGGGATCTACGCCCGGTTCGTTTGGAGACCTTTCAGGAGCTGGCGGATTACTGTTATGGAGTGGCTTCCACGGTGGGCCTGATGAGCATGCGGATTATCGGTGGCTCGTCTCCGGAGGCGATTCCCTTTGCGGTACGCCTGGGGGTTGCTCTGCAGCTCACCAACATCCTGCGGGACGTGGGGGAAGATCTGGAGATGGGGAGGGTGTATCTTCCGTTACAGGAGCTGCGCGCCTTTGGTCTGAGCGAGGAGGATCTCCGAGCCCGTCGGGTGGATGAGCGTTGGAGGTCCTTCATGCGGTTTCAGATCGCCCGGGCTCGTCAGCTATATGCGGAGGCCTGGCCGGGCATTGCCCTTCTTCCATCCAGGGCCCGATTGGCCATTGCCGCGGCGGCCGATCTCTACCGGGGCATCCTGGAGGTTATCGAGCGAAACGATTTCGATGTGTTCCGCCGGCGGGCGGCGCTGCGCGGATGGGAGCGGATATGGCGTCTGATTCGGCTGCGCTGGGCGCTACGCCGCGCGACATGACATAGAAAGCTCGACGAAGAACCCCGGCTCTCCCTGGGGGCACCTCGAGGCATCCCCTTCTGTAAAAAGCTCCCCGAACGAAGGATAGGCATGGCCGTTTTCCCCCACGGGCTACTGGCCGCCCCAGGAGGCAAAACGAGGGCGTTGCAGCTCCGTATCTCGAAACCCATGGCTGGGAAGGGGAAAGCCTTCCAGGAAAGGGAGGGCGGCGCTACAATAGAGGGCAAGTGCCGGGGGCGGGAGTCGAACCCGCACGGCCTTGCGGCCACCTGATTTTGAGTCAGGCGCGTCTTCCTGTTCCGCCACCCCGGCGCGTTCTCCGCATGCTTCATTCTAAAAGGGGCCCCGGATGAGTGTCAAGACCGCGGAACGCGGGATCCCATCCTCCATCCGATGGCTCACGCTCGGGCTCTGGATCTATACGCTGAGGGCGATCCTGTCGCCTATCACGATGAAGGCCGGCCTCCATCGGCCGGCATCCATCCTTTACACCCTTGTCTGGACGTTTTTCCCGCGCCTGTGGCTTCTGGAGTGGGCCGCATGGGAGGAGCGGTCCCGGCCGCTGGGATAGCCGCGGCTCTCGAGAGGGCCGGAGCGCGGCAGACAGCCCCTGCCCCCAGACGTTCCCGCGAGAATCCGCCAAAATATAACCGGGCAAAGCGCTGCCCGATGGAAATCCCACCGGAGGAGGCAGATCTGTGAATGAGCAGGAGCCGTCGCCGGTTTTCCCGGAATACGAAGCGGTTCCTCCCGGCCATCGTTCCGGTTTCGTGGCCATCATCGGCAAGCCCAATGTGGGGAAGTCCACGCTGTTGAACGCCTACCTGGGCACTAAGATCTCCATTGTCTCGCCGAAGCCGCAGACCACCCGGCATCGGATCCTGGGCGTGCTGACCCGGCCGGACGCCCAGGTGATCTTCATGGACACGCCGGGCATCCACCAGCCGTTCCACAAGCTGGGAGAATACATGGTGGAAGTGGCCCGACGCACGATACCGGACGCCGATGTGATCGTTTTCATGGTCGATGTCTCCCAGTGGCCGGATGATGAGGATCGCATGATCGCCGATCTGTTGAAGGAGCAGGCAGCGGACAAGCCGGTGATCCTGGCGTTGAACAAGATCGACCTCTTGCGGTCCGACCGGGAGAGTCGTCTGGCGGCCTACCGGGCGCTGGCCCCCACGCCGCCGGACGCGGAACCTCCTTTCCCCTGGGAGGAGGTGCAGATCTCGGCCGTTCGAGGCGATCACCTGGATCTCCTGCTGGAGCGCATCATTGCGCATCTCCCAGAGGGGCCTCGATACTACGATCCCGAGATGCTCACGGACCAGCCGCTCCAGAGGATCGTGGCGGAGCTCATCCGGGAGAAAGCCCTGCTCCTGCTGCGGGAGGAGGTTCCCCACGGGATCGCCGTGGAGATCACCGATTGGGTGGATCGGAATCCGAACCTGACGTATATCGCGGCCACGATCTATGTGGAGAAGGAAACCCACAAGCCGATTGTGATCGGCGAGAACGGCCAGATGCTGAAGCGCATCGGGGCCGCCGCCCGCCAGGAGATCGAGGCGCTGCTGGGGCATCCCGTGTATCTGGAGCTCTGGGTGAAGGTCCGAAAGAACTGGCGTCGGGATCCGGAACAGCTGCGCCGCCTGGGCTACGCCCTGCCGCGCGAGCGGAAGGGGCGGCGGTGAATGGAATGGGACGTAAGGGTCTATTTCCTCGTTTGGGCTCAACCGCGCGTTCTGTCATGAAAGCGCCCGCCGGGCTGCTGGTGCTGGATAAGCCGAAGGGGTGGACCTCGCACGACGCAGTGGAGCGGGTCCGGAAGGTCACCCGGATCCAGCGGATCGGCCACGCCGGGACGCTGGATCCCCTGGCGACGGGGGTGCTGGTGCTGCTGGTCGGCCCGGCGACCCGGCTGGCCGAGTTCCTGCTGGGCCATGATAAACGCTACCGGGCTACCATCCGCCTGGGGATCCGCACGGATACCGATGACGCCGAGGGGCGGATCCTGAGCGAGCGGCCTGTGGAGGTCTCCCGGGAATCTTTCGAGGAAACGCTGCGTTCCTTTGTGGGGGAAATCACCCAGATCCCGCCGGCTTTCTCGGCGATTCGGCAGGGCGGAGAGCGCCTGTATGAGAAGGCCCGGCGTGGCGAGACGGTAACGCCATCGCCCCGGCGGGTGCGGATCGATGCGCTGCATCTGGTGGAATGGAATCCGCCATGGGCGACGATCGAGGTCGCCTGTTCCGCGGGGACCTACATCCGGGCCCTGGCTCGGGATATCGGGGAACAGCTGGGATGCGGCGCTCATCTCGCGGAGCTGCGCCGGCTGGCCAGCGGCCCTTTCACCCTGGCGGATGCGGTCCCATGGGAGACCCTGGAGGCCGCCGCCCGGTCCGGGGAATGGCTCCGCTATCTTCGACCGATGGCGGACGCCCTGCCGGATTGGCCGCCGATCACGCCGGCGCCGGAGATCCTGAACCGGCTCCGGCACGGGCAGCCTATCCCGGTCGAGGCGCTGCCCGATCCTGGCTCCCGGCTTCGGGTGCACGGGCCCGATGGGGGGGTGCTGGCGCTGCTGGAGCGCCAGGGAGAGCGCTGGCAGCCGGTGCGGGTGTTTCCAGAAGACCCGTGAAGGCAACCCGCCGGTAAAACCGGGCCATGGAGCTCATCTTTTTGCAGATTCAGGGGGCATCTGGATGAAGTTCGCTCAGCGTTTCGAGGAGGTCGAGCCCTTTCCGTCGGTGGTGACCGTGGGGGCCTTTGACGGGGTGCACCTGGGCCACCAGGCCCTGATCGGACAGGTGGTGGCCATGGCCCGGGCTCATGGCTGGCGCTCGGTGGTGGTGACCTTCTTTCCCCACCCCGTGGTCGTTCTGCGAGGGGAACCCCCCTTTTATCTGACCTCGCCGGAGGAGAAGCGGGCGCGCATCGCCCGCCTGGGGGTGGATGTGCTGATCCAGCTTCCCTTCACGCTGGAGACCGCCCGCACCCGGGCGGCGGATTTCGTGGAACGCCTCGTCCAGATCGGCATGCGGGCGCTGTGGGCGGGGCCGGATTTCGCGCTGGGATACCGCCGGGAGGGCACCCTGCCCGTGCTGGAGGAGCTGGGACGCCGTTATGGCTATACCCTGCATGTCGCGATGGAATTCCAGCTGGGCGGGCGCCCAGTGCGGAGCAGCCGCATCCGGGAGGCGCTGCGGCGAGGGGATGTGCGCGCCGCGGCCGAATGCCTGGGGCGGCCCTTCTCGGTGAGCGGCGTGGTGATCGCCGGCGCGGGCCGCGGGCAGCGCCTGGGGTTCCCGACGGCCAACCTCGCCATCTGGTCGGAACACGCGCTCCCCGCGAATGGAGTTTACGCCTGCTGGGCGGAGCGGCCGGATGGCAGCCCCCATATGGCCGTCGTGAACATCGGGGTGCGGCCGACCTTCGATCAGAGCAGCGAGCGGGTGGTGGAAGCGCACCTGCTGGACTGGACCGGCGACCTGTATGGACAGACGCTGACGCTGCATTTCGTCGAAAGGCTCCGGGAGGAGCGCCGGTTCCCCTCCATCGCCGAGCTGGTCGCCCAGATCCACCGCGATATCGCCCGGGCCCGCGAGATCCTGGGCGCCGCCCCGGTTCCGGTTTAGGAGGCAACGCGGCGAGGGGCCCCTTGCCCCGGCCTCTGAAGGCCCGCAGGCCGCCTTGGGGATCCCGCTTTGTCTGCGGCGGAATATGACCGGGCTGCGAACGGCGATCCCAGCGAAAACCGCTCACGCCGGGAGGTCAGGATGAACACGCTGAACCGTGTGATCGTGGTGCTGATGCTCCTGATGGCCATTCCCCTGTGCAGCGTGGTGTTGATCACTCCGGTGGAGCTCGCCCAGCTCGTCCAATCCGCTACGCGCACGGTGATCGAAACCCTCAGCCAGATCCGCCCGGAGATCCGCTACGGTGTGGGGATCCTTCTGGCCCTGGCGCTGGACGCCCTGCTGATCCTGTGGTTGCTTTTCGAAGTGCGGCCCCCGCGCCGGATCGTCCGGGTGCCCGCGGTGAGCGGCGCCATCGTGGCGGTGGCCGTGGATTCCATCCGGGAGCGCCTGAAGTATCACCTGGACCAGCTAACGGATGTGATCGAGGTATATCCCCGGGTGATCCCGCATCGGGAGGGGCTACGGGTGGAACTGGACGTGCTGACCACGCCGGAGGTGGAGATCCCCAGCAAAGCCCAGGAGATCCTGCAGATGGCCCGGATGGTGGTGGAAGACAAGATGGGCCTTCGCCTCCAAGGCCAGCCGGTGGTCCGCATCCGCCACGCGCCCTATCCGAAGGGGGGGCCTCGCCCCTCTTCACCGGGGGCGCATTAGACCAGGCGTCCGGCCCTCGGGCGGGGTAAGGCGGGATAAGAAGGAATCCCCGGCGGATGATCCTCTGGGTGGGGCCCGTCGAACCGGAGGGGCAGGGCGGAGGCTCGCCCGCGTCACCGACGGCGGTGGGCCTCGCGGACGTTGGGGATTTGTTCGATCCGCGTCAGGGCCCGGTGGAGCTGGGCCGCGGAGCGGACCTCCAGGGTGGCCTGGAAGACCGCGAAGCCGTTGCGGGTATCCACGCTGATGCGGGCGATGTTGATCTGTTCATCCTTCAGGACCCCGCTGATCTCATGGAGCAAGCCCACGCGGTCGATGGCGATGATTTCCACCTCCACCGGGTAGCCTTTCTCTCCGGCCGGGAACTGGACCTCGATCAGGCGCTCCGGCGTGCGCACGTTCAGGATGTTGGGGCAGCTCCGGCGGTGGATGGTAATCCCCCGATTGCGGGTGATGTAGCCGATCACCTCGTCTCCGGGCACCGGGTTGCAGCAACGGGCCAGCTGCATCAGGAGGCCCTGGGGGTTGTTCTCCACCAGCACCGGCCGTGAGGCGTCGTAGCGTTCGGGGGAGGCGGGGAGCTCGGGGGCGGCCTTCTGTTCCTCCCGGCGCCGCTCTTCCTCCATCCGGATCAGGCGGGGCGCCAGCTGCTCCGGGGAGACATCGCCCCAGCCGATGGCCGCCAGCAGGTCTTCGGGCTCCTTGTAGCCGAACTCCGTGTAAAGCCGGCGCGTCGCCTCATCCACCGAGAAGGGGACGCCCAGGCGCCGGATCTCCTGGGCCAGGATCTCCCGGCCGTGCACGATGTTCTCCGCCCGGCCCTGCTGTTTGAACCACTGGCGGATCTTCTGGCGGGCGCGGGAGGTCTTCACATATCCCTTGGCCGGATCCAGCCAGTCCCGGCTGGGGCCGCCCTGCTTGGCGGGGATGATCTCCACCTGATCGCCCATCTGGAGGACGTAGTTGAGGGGGACCCATTTCCCGTTCACCCGGGCGCCGCGGCAACGATGCCCCAGCTCGGTGTGGATATGGTAGGCGAAGTCGATGGGCGTGCTCCCCCGGGGAAGGTCGATGACGTCCCCTTTCGGGGTGAACACGTAAATTCGATCCTCGAAGACATCCGTCTTGAGGGACTCCACGAATTCCTTCGCGGAGGTCACCTCATTGCGCCACTCCATCAGGGAGCGCAGCCAGGCCACCTTCTTCTCATAGGCCAGGTCGCGCTTCGAGACCTGTTCTTTGTAGATCCAGTGGGCGGCGATGCCGTATTCCGCCTCCCAGTGCATTTCCCAGGTGCGGATCTGCACCTCCAGCGTCTTGCCATCCTCCAGCATCACCGCCGTGTGCAGGCTGCGATAGGAGTTGTCTTTGGGGTTCGCGATGTAGTCGTCGAACTCTTTGGGGATCGGGCGCCACATGGAGTGGATGATGCCCAGGACCTGATAGCACTCGGGGATGGTGTTCACGATGATGCGCACGGCCCGCACATCATAGACCTGGTCGAAGGAGACGCCCTTGCGGACCATCTTGCGGTAGATGCTGTAGATGTGCTTGGCCCGCCCGGTGACCTCGGCGTGAATGCCCTCCTCCGCGAGGCGGGCCTTGATGCGCTCCACGATCTGCTGGATGTGGCGCTCGCGCTCCGCCCGGCGCTCGTCGATGGCCCGGGCGATCTCCCGGTATTTCTCCGGCTCCAGATAGCGGAAGGCCAGATCCTCCAGCTCCCACTTCAGCTGCCAGATCCCCAGGCGATTGGCCAGGGGGGCGTAGATCTCCAGGGTCTCCCGGGCGATGCGCTTCTGCTTCTCGGGGGGAAGCGCGCCCAGGGTGCGCATGTTGTGCAGGCGGTCGGCCAGCTTGATCAGCACGACGCGGGGATCCTCCACCATAGCGAAGAAGATCTTGCGGATGTTCTCCGCGCTCTGCTCGTCCCGCCCTGTGCGCCGGGCCTCCCCGTCCTCCGGCTGGGCCCGCAGCCGGTCGATGTATTTCAGCTTGGTGACCCCATCCACCAGGCGGGCGATCTCCTCCCCGAACTCGCGCCGGATGTCCTCCAGCGTGATCCCGGTATCTTCCACCACGTCATGAAGCAGGCCGGCGGCGATCACCGGGGGATCCATGCGGAGCTCGGCCAGGATGCCGGCCACGGCCAGGCAATGGTAGAGATAGGGCTCTCCCGAGGCGCGGGTCTGCGCCCGGTGGGCCCGCTCCGCCAGCGCGTAGGCGCGCTCGATCAGCGCGCGGTCCGAGGGGCTCAGGGGATCGCGGATCTGTTCCAGCAGAAACTCCAGGGTGGTCGGGCTCTGCACCCCCACCATGCCCTCACCGCCTTTCCATCCCTTTCCTTAATTTTATCACTCCTGAAATTTTATCACTCCTGAGGCGGCGGGAAGGAGCTACGCGCGGAGGTCCTGCGGCCATCCGGCCCGGGCGGCGGCCTCCGTCAGGGCCCGACGGAGCAGCACAGCGACCATCTCCCGTCGGTATTCGGAAGAGCCCCGGAAGTCTCCCGGTGGGCTCACCCGGTTGCGGGCCTCCTCCGCGGCCATGGCGAAACGCTCCGGATCCGGCGGATGCCCTTCCAGCATCCGCTCGGCCTCGATGAGCCGCACCGGCCGCGGCGCGACTCCGCCGGCCGCGATCCGCACACCGTAGCAGGCCCCGTCCACCCCTCGGAACAGCCGGACCGCCACGCCGACGATGGGGGCATCGGCGGGCGTGCGGGCGACCTTGTGGAAGGCCGCGCCCATAGGAGCCGCGGAGAGCGGGAGGCGGACCTCCGTGAGGAGCATCCCCTGGCGTTGCAGGGCTTCCCGATAGTCATAGAACGCCTCCATGTGGATCGTCCGCGGCCTCTCAGGCTCCGTGAACACCATGAGCTCGGCGTCCAGGGCCAGCAGGACCGTCGCCAGGGGCTGTTCAGAGGAGGCGCCGACCACCGCCCCGCCCACCGTGCGCTGGTTCCGGAGGGGAAGGGGCGCGGTCTCCCGGGCGGCGACGGCGAGGATGCCCCCTCCATAGGCGGCGCTCTCCGGGGTCTCCACCAGCGCCTGCAGCGGCGTGGTCGCCCCGATCCGAAGGGTGTTCCCTTCCAGCCGGATGAAATTCAACCCCAGGTCCTGGAGGTCCACCACGGCCTCCACCTCGCGCGCCCCTTCGGCCAGGAGCTGGGTTCCCCCGCCGATGGGCACGGTTCGAATATCCGGACGCCGGAGAAGGGCGAGGGCCTCGGCGAACGTTTTCGGTCGGTGATACGCTCGCAGGTTCAGTGGCATGGTCGGGAGCCTCCTTCGGGATGCGTGGGAAGGGATGGCTTTCAGCGCTCCTCCTCCGGATATACCCGCCAGAACGGTCGTTCCGCATCGAAGGTGGACCGGATCTCGGGGGGGACGTTCACCAGGATGGCTTCCGCCTCCGCGCAGAGCGTTCCATCCGGCCGGCGGAGCTCCGCGCGCGCCCGGGCCAGGCGCGTTCCGGCCCGAAGGGGACGGGCGACCAGAAGGAGCGTTTGCCCGATGGGGACCGGATGATGATACCGGACGGTCAGCTGGGCGGTGACCATGAAGCGCTCCGGGGCTTCGATCATCACCGCGCGTCCGGCCGCCTCGTCCAGCAAGGCCGCGACCACTCCGCCATGAGCCACCCCCGGATATCCCTGATAGACCTCCGGGATCACCACCTCGGCCCGGACCGTGGTCTTCCCATCCTCATAGAAGCGGACCTTCAGGCCGGCCGGGTTCTGCACGCCGCAGATGAAGCACATGCGGGAGTTCGGCTGGAGTGTCCCCTCCATTTTCACGCCTCATGCCTGGGCGAAGATATCGATCATCAACCGGACATCCCCCAGGGGGTAGAGGACGGGGCAGGTGCATCCGGCGGCGCGGTATTCATCCACCTTGCGGCGGACCTCCTCGGGCGATCCGCTGGCGGTGATGAGCTGCACGATGTCGTCGGGCACAAGCTCCATGGCCCGCTCGATCTGCTCGGGGGTCGCCGGCCAGGTGAGGACCCGCCCGATTTCGTCCAGGAGCTCCTGGGGCACGCCGCTGGCCTTCATGATATGCGGCTGCTGGCCCAGATACTGGGTCACCAGCTTGCGGGCGCTATCCAGGGCCTTCTTGCGGTCGTGGTCGACGGAGCACACCACCAGTTGCGGGCGGTCAATGTCCTCGACGCGGCGGCCGGCCCGCCGCGCGCCGATCTCCAGGTGGTGGAGGGCCATCTCGTTATACTTCGGCGAGACCAGGTAGTTCAGCAGCACGCCATCGGCGATCTCGCCGGCCAGCTCCATCATCTGCATGCCGGTGGCCCCGATGTAGATGGGGACGTTGCGGGGCTCCCGGCGCCCATACACCACGTCCAGCTCCACATCGGTGAGATGCACGAACTGGCCGTGGAAGGTCACACGTTTCATGGCCAGGAGGTCGCGCACCACGGTGACCACCTCGCGCATGGCCTGGAGGGGTTTCTCCCGTTTGATGCCCACCTTGGAGGCCAGGGGATCCCACCAGGCGCCGATGCCGAGGATGATGCGGTTGGGGGCGAGGTCGTCCAGGGTGAGGAACGTGGCGGCGATCAGAGCCGGGTTACGGGTCCAGTTGTTGATCACGCCGGAGGCCACTTTGATCCGTTCGGTCACGGCGGCGTAAGCGGCCATGGGGACGATGGCGTCGCGGACCAGCCGGGATTCCGCCTGCCAGACAGCCTCGAAGCCGCGCTGTTCCGCGTATTGCACGTAGCGCATGGCCTCCCGCAGATCGTGGGCGTCCTGGAGGTAAAGGGCGACGCGCTCCGGCATGGGAGCCTCCGTGTGGGATGTTTTCCCCCCATTTTAACCGGAAGGCCGGACGTTTGCCGGGATGGCCGTCGCTTCCTATGCGGGTTTCAGAGTCTGAACGAAGGAAGAGAGAAGAGAGAGGAGATGGCTGGATCGCCTTCATGGTTTACGATGCAGGGCGCGGTCAGCAGCCCGTGGGTTGATTCACCCCCAGCCGGGCGAAGCCATGGGAAGATGGGCACCACTCAGGCGAAGGATTCCCCTGAGCAAGGCATGAGCTCCTTAGCTACAGCCGCACCTGGCCTTCCAGTGGGGCCACCACCACACCTGGAGGCGTAGGGCAACGGCTTGCAGTTGCCCTACAGGGAACGGAGAGGCTCCGCTCAACGATCGACGGTTGTCGTATTAAGGCTGAAGCGTGTCGGGAATCCAGGACCTTATCTCCACTGGCTATGGGCCCCTTTCACTTCACGCGTTTCAGATGGGCAGCGATCTGCAAAAGGGTGGAAACCGGATAGGGCGGATGCGGGCGGGAAGCCGTGATCATGATCGAGAGCCCCTCATGGTTCCAGGACAGCATCTGGGCTGCCCCATTATCTATGAAAACTCCTTCGTATTTCCCTACGACAGTTACTTTCTCCGGCGGATAGCGATCCGAGATCATTTGAACCGGATGATTTGTAATGGCAATCTCCACGAAGGCCTGATTTTGGGAATCCACATAGATCGTTTGAACCCCGTTTGGGTGATGGACCACAAAGGCGAAGGGTGTTCCGGGTGTAAAAGGGAGCCAGGTGGGGAGCCAGATCGGGAAAGAGACCTGACGGAGGGCGGACTCCAGCGACTCGCCGGGAACGCTGAACGGGGGCTCCTGAACCGCATAGACAGGACCTGAAGGATCTCTGGACCCGAATAGAAGAAATAGAAGAACAGGTGGGATCCAGAGGAAGAGTAATAACGCAATCAGAGAACGAAATTTCATCGCACACCTCCACTTATGGCCAGATGATGTAGAAAGAACTCGCCTGATGTGTTAAGATAACCCTGGAACTTCTTGGCTGGGATGGAGGTGAGGGATGGAGTTCCGGGAGCTGACGGACAAGCAGTGGGCTTTCATCGAGCCTCTACGCCCGCCCCAAGGCCCGGACGGGGAGGCCCCGAGCCGACGACCGGCAAGACGCTGAACGGGATCCTGTATGTCCTGGTCACGGGATGTCGGCGGATGGATATACCGAAGCAATATGGTTCATACAAGACGGCCTGGCGGCGGCTAAAGGGGGGAGGCCCGGGGCGTGTGGGAGACGTTGTGGAGGCGCCTTCTGGATGGAGGATACCGGGTCGCTCCGCCGCCGGGGCATCCGGGCCTGCATCCCCGAGAATCCCCGCAATCGCCGGAGGAGCCGGCGGGGCCGGCCGTATCGCTTTGACCCGAAGGCGTATCGGGTCCTGCGGGGGGGTGGTGGAACGCTTCTTTGTCTGGCGGAAGGGCGGCTTCCGGCGCTGGATGGTCCGTCATGAGCGTCTCCCGGCGACCTTCCGGGCTTTCGTGTATCTGGCCTGTTTCCTCCTCACCTGGAGAGTTTTGAGATGAGTTCTTCGTTAACATTTTCTCTCTAGGGAGGATACACCGCCTTCGGCAGAATTTCCACACCCTTTGATTTTACCTCGTGTCGCTTTCGGTCATTGGGGAGACGGTGAGGAAGCGGCCTCCTCCCAGATCCAGGATGCGTCGCTTGCCTGTCCCATCGGTCCGGATCGAGTAGAGCACGGGACCATTTAGCTGTTCTTCCAGAATTGTGATTAGCAACACTTCCTCCGAGAGCCAAGCCAACACTTGAATTGATGGGTTGGGGCTGGGCACTTCAACCACCCGGGAGGTGTGGCCATTCTGCACATCCAGGATCACGACCCGCTGGGCCTGTGGAACCTCTTTTCCTCCTCCTTTTTCGGAGCTCCCTGGCGCATAGCCGTCTGCGGCGACGAAAGCGACGCGTGTCCCAGATGGGGACCAGACAGGGACGGTGAGCATTAGGGCCTCAGGATCCTCCTGCTTTACGAGAGGGGTCAGGTGCCGATCGGCCAGGTCCAGGCGCAGGACCTGAATTGAGAGGGCCGGAAGGGATTCTGCCTGTCCTATCAAAATGGTGCGGCCATCTGGGGAAACAGAGGCCATGGTGGTGTGGGCAGTGGGATTCGTGTAGAGGATCTCCAGCCTTCGGGTCTGAAGGTCGAGCAGGGCGATCTGATCGATCATGAGGCCGCCTCCCCTCAGATGGGAGAGCACCAGTTCCGGTTTCCCTACCCATCCTTCCACCGACCATGGCCCGCTGTCCCGTTTTTCAACAAGCAGGCTGGTTTGCTGGCGGATCAGATCGTAGAGCATAATCTGCACCGGACCGTCCGTCCATTGCGAGAAGGCCAGCGCATCCCCGGAGGGCGCCCAGGCCAGTGAGGTGATCCAGCTGTTTTGAATAACCGGGTGGAAGCGCAGGTCGAGGAGGGAGAGCAGGTAGAGAACGTCTCGCCCCACGCCCTCGTGAGGACGAACTTGAACGGCCAGCCATCGGCCATCCGGGGAGGCCTGGGCCTGGAACACTTCCTCTGGTAGATGGGCGAGGCGGATGGGGGGACGGCCATCCGGGGAAAGCCGATATAGTCTATACCGCCAGAAGGGGAAGGGCGCTCCAGAATCACCGATCGCTGTGCCAGGGGCTCCTGCCAGGTTGTCTCGCCTCCCAGCGTGGGGATAGAGGTTGGCGTATAGAAAATGGACATGGGGGGCAGGGAAGCCGTGGCCCTGGGGGCTTGCGGGGAGGGCATCCTGGCTATACAGGCTTCAAAGATCAGCATAACGCTCAGCAGCAGGCCCGGGTATCCCCTCACGGGATCCTCCTAAAGGCATCCACTTCCACTGCGGTTCACTATCTGTAGCATTGTAACGATGAACGTTTGGGTGGCGTACCCTTACCTCCTACCCCAATCATATCATAATCATTCGGCCCTGCATGCCGCGGCGCGCCCACCGGAGACGCTGGGGCCGAAGACCGGACCTCACGCCGTCGCTCGCGCGGGGTGATCGAGCGCACCTTCAGCGGGCTGGGGTGTTTTCGTCGCCTTGTGGGGCGCGATGGGCGCCCGGGAGAAGTCTACGGGGCTTTTGTCGTCCCGGCGTTCATCCTCACCTGCTTGGACAAAATTTTGAAATGACTTCCTTAACTACACCCTGAGAGGAAGCCTCTGATCCAACAGGCCCCGTAGTTGTTCCCGCTCCTGAAAGGGGGCCATGGGTCACACCGAAGATGCCGACTGGGACGGGCCGGCCCAGGCCCCGCAGGGCGATCCATCCGGTCAGGGCGCCCAGGGCCCGTCCGAGGAACCGCCGCCTCTCCCAATCCACGCCCAGCACCGGCCCGCCGTGCCGGGCCACGGCCTGGGCGGCCCGCAACGCCCGCACCGGGCCCAGAACCTGCACCAGGCGCGCCCGCATCGCCAGGCCCGTGAAGACCCGGACGTGCTCCCCCTCGATCTCCAGGAGCATCGGCTCCCAGCGCCAGCCGGGATGGGCGCGGTCCAGCAGCGCCTGGACCTCGGGGTCTCGCAAATTCCGCACCCCCAGCCACCCGCCGCTGGCAGTTTTCCCCGGATCCTGTCGATCCCCATCCGCCTGGCCCCATCTACCCCTCGAACGGCCCGGCCAGTGGACCTTCCCGGTGGACCCCTCAACGCTCAGGCGGTATTGGAAGCGCCTGGGTTGCCCGGTCCATGGCCGCCCGGACCCGGGCTTCCCCATCTCCATTCACGATGAGGAGGCTGAGAATCTCTCCGCGGGTCTGCAGCAGGACCTGGAGGAACCCTCCCTCGGAGTCCCGGGTCGAGAGCCACCAGCCTCCCTCCACAGGTTGGGTTTCTGCCGGCTGGGGGACCATTTGCCAGCCCCGGGCCAGGGCTTCAGCGATCCGACGGGCCTGATCGGGGTTCGGGTAGCGGTAGAGAAAATGAGATACCAGCGTGGCGGAGGCGTCATCCCAGAGAGCCAGGGTTCGCCCGTAGCCTTCCTGAAAGCGGAGGGGCTCCTCGCCGATGCCCATAGGGGCCAGGTTGTTCGGGTTGAGGGGCTGGCTGAGATCCTGGGGGGAGAGGGGGCCTTCGGCAAGGCGCTGGCTGTGGGGGAAGGCCTCGGCGGGCAAGACATAAGCGGCCAGGGGCGAGGGGGTAGGCGGCTGGGCGAAGGCCCGATAGAGGCCCGCCCCCAGACCCAGGGCCAGGATCAGGAGGCCCGTGAGAAGAAGCATCCACTTAGCCTTCATCGTTTACCTCCCTTAATTTAGTCAATCCAGACCTGGGCTTGATAATGGGCTGGTTGCCACTTTGGCCCCCAGGGGGGCTCCGTCCAGAGCCATCCCCATTTGGGCAACAGCAGCACATTCCGGTCAGCCCCCCACCAGTTCCAGTTTGAGATACAGCCGGCGCTGGAGCCGCAGGTTGCTGCGTCTCCCCCCGGTCCCAGATAATGCTGGTTGTGTCCCCAACGACCCAGGAAAAAGGCTCCGAAGTGGGGTTCCGGTCCTGTCCAGAAAGCCACTGCGATATACGAGGCGGTGACAGTCCCCCACCACTGAGGTCGGGGTGGAGAAGAGAAGATTGCGGGTATTGGCCTAACAGGCGCTGATATCAGGCCCAGTGGAATCAGTGAAAGCCACAGCCATATCCCGATCCCACGCACCCCCAGCCGCCCGCCGCTGAGCGTTTCCACCTCCCGGGCCAGGGCCGCGCACACCGCACACCCGCTGTCATATAACCGCCACCGGTTCGACATGGGTTTTCCCTCTTTTTGAAATATTGAAATAATTGTCCGGATCGTTTTCCTATCATCCCACAAGGGTTTTCTGT